>JASLXG010000020.1 GCA_030740435.1 Alphaproteobacteria bacterium
TCGCCTCTATGCCAAAGGTCCCGCTGCCCTGAACCGGCACTGCGGCATGGCTGTCCTCGACACCGGCAATCGCCAGCAAACGCTCCCGGATGCGCCGGGTAATGGCGATAAATTCACTGTCCCGGGAGCCCCAGTCGCGCAGCATCGCCTGCTTGGTAGCAAGCGACGTCGTCAAGGGGCCGGGGGTCAGGAGATATTTGTCGTTTCCTCTATCGTTCATGATCAACCGTACGGCGATTGTCAGATCGAAAGTCCATATTCAACACCTCCCCAAAAGGTTTGTTGTTTTGCCGGTTCGAAATCGTGGCCTGTGCGAGTGAATCGAACCGGCATTTGAAAGTCAGCAAGGTCTCGCCGTAACTATTGATCACGGCAACGACAGAAACATCGAAGTATCTAAGGCAATGGCCGCAAAAGACGTTAAAACCATTGTCGTTGACGGCGAGTTTGGCGGCGTGGTTGGCGATGGTTTGGGCTAACTCTTCAACCACCTAATCAGGGCAGTACAACCCACGGCTCATCCAGGCAACTTGTAGCCAGCGATGGTCATAGTGACGACATCACAATAAACGCTCAACAACCTCAAATAGAATCTACCAGGCCTAACGGAATACTATCGGCTGCGAAATTTCAGTTACCATATACACAGACGGCAATCCTATCCGAATTTCACCAACATAGGAACCTTCATTGCGACCAGGCGGCACGAGGGACGGATATGTGTCCGGCTTATTCGGGCAGGCGATGCTGTCTTCCACGAAGCTAATTTTCGAAGTCGGTAGCACGATCCCTTGCGGCACGCCATACTGACCAACAAGCTGGTTCGCATCGCATGGACCAAATACGCGCTGATCTCGAAAGAGGAGGCAGAATATTTCTTCGCGCTACTGGGCACGCCAGTGCTAAGGAATGCGCTGAAGAATTGGCTCAACGGATTGTTGCGACGTGCGAGCGGCAGGGAGCAAACGGGATGAGAGCAGGCCATGAAGTCTTTCGGCTTGGCGACTATGCGCGGCTGACAAGATCTGGGCGGCTGGGCTCGAGTTCGGGGCGGCGACCACGCCGATGACCGACGGTATCAAGCAATTGGCAATGCTCTACGAGGCTCAAGGCAATTATCCCGAGGCGGAGCCGCTATACGTACGCGCGCTGGCGATCGAGGAGACGTCTCTAGGGCCGGACCATCCCGAGGTGTTGCAGAGCCTGAGAAACTACGCTGCGCTGCTGCGGAAGATGGGGCGCACCGCCAAGGCCGTGAAGATGGAGGCCCGCGCGGCGGCGATCCGGAAGCTATAATCACGACCTAGACGCGTTTAACGCAAGTCATGGATGGGGGAAGAGGGGCGCCAGACGGACACCGGCATCAAGGTGCCAAAATGGAGGTTCATGGACTATATATTAGGGAAACTTGATTTCTGCTTTTGGCTACAAACGGCGTTCCGCATCCTTCGCTCCTATTCCAGCTTGGCCGGCGTCCCCAGCTTCCCCATCCTGGTCTGTTCGCCGATGATTGCTATGCTGGCGCCTGACGATTTCTCAGGGGAGGCCGGCATGTTCGATCTGGAATTAGGGGGACGCGTTGCCATCGTCACCGGCGGCAGCGACGGCCTGGGGCGCGCCACGGCGCGGCGCCTGGCGGCCGAGGGCTGCAAGGTGGTGATCTGCGCCCGCCGCCAGGACTACCTGCAAGCGGCGGCGGCGGCGCTGGCCGAAGAGACCGGCGGCACCGTCGTGGCCCAGGCCGCCGACGTCACCCGGCCGGCCGATATCGAGGCCCTGGTGGCGGCCACGCTCGAGCGCTTCGGCGGCATCGACATCCTGGTCAACAACGCCGGCTCATCGGCCGCTGCGGCGCTCGAGGACCTCGACGACGCCGCCTGGCATGCCGATATCGAGCTTAAGTTAATGGCCGCGGTGCGGCTTTGCCGCGCCATCGTGCCGCTGATGCGCCAGCGCGGCGGCGGCGCCATCGTCAACGCCACCATCCCCGGCGGCAAGGCGCCCACGGCGCGCTCGCTGCCCACCTCGGTGACCCGGGCCGCCGGCATCAACCTGACCAAGTCGCTGGCCAACGAGTTCGCGGCCGACGGCATCCGCGTCAACACCGTCTGCATCGGCCTGATCAAGAGCGCCCAATGGGAACGCCGGGCCGGTGACAAGCCGGTCGACGAGCTCTACGCCCAAATGGCCGAGCGGGTGCCGCTGGGCCACGTTGGCGAGGCGGCGGACTACGCCGACCTGGTGGCCTTCCTGGTTTCCCAGCGGGCCCGCTACATCACCGGCACGGCGGTCAACCTGGATGGCGGCATGTCGCCCGTGGTATAGCAAGCCGCTGAAAAGGGATTTTCGTCGGGAGGGCAGGGACCAATTGTGGTTTGTTAGGAAATCGCTCCTTCGAGCCTTAACATTCCTTAGATAAGGGGACAGGGACGGTCCTCACATAGATAAGGGGACAGGGACGGCCCTCAGGGACGGCCCTGCGCCTTGAGCAACAGAATTCAAATCAGCGGAGAGAAATATGACGACGATCGATTGGAGCATCGAGGGTCCGCATTTCACTAACTGCAACTGCGACTACGGTTGTCCCTGCCAATTCGTCGCCCTGCCCACCGACGGCACCTGCAAGGCCGTCGCCGGCTGGCGCATCGACAAAGGACATTTCGGCGAGACCCGGCTGGACGGCCTGCTGGTGGTCTCCACCTATGCCTGGCCCGGCGCCGTGCACCAGGGCAACGGGGCCATGCAATGCATCATCGACGAAGGCGCGGATGAGACCCAGCGCCAGGCGCTGATCGCCATCCTGCAGGGCGAGGGCTCGGAGCCGGGGGCCTCGATGTTGAAGATCTATCGCGACATGTGCCCCACCTGGCACGAGCCCATCTTCGCGGCGATCGAGCTCGAGCTCGATGTCGAAAGCCGCACCGCGCGGCTCAACATCCCGGGTTTGGTCGAGACCTCGATCGAGTCGCTGAAGAACCCGGTCAGCGGGGCCGATCACCGAGCCCGCATCGACCTGCCCATGGGCAAGGAGTTCCACTTCGCCGAAGTGGCCAGCGGCACCACCAAGGCGACAGGTGCGGTGCTCTTGGAGTTCGCCGACAGCCACGCCCATCTCTGCCAGAGCACCTTCACTTCGGGCGGGCTTACCGCCTGAGGCAAGAGCCTGAACGATGCCTGACGTGACTGCGGCCCTGGAGACCGTGCTCAAGCGCGACCGGGCCATCGTCATCGCCGGCCTGATCTTCGTCAGCGCCGTCTCGTGGGCTTATGTCCTGAGCGGCGCCGGTATGGACATGTCCGGCTCGGAGACGGCGGCGATGTCGGGCGCCGGCGCGATGGCCATGCCGGCACCTTGGACGCCCGGCTATGCCGTCCTGATGCTGGCCATGTGGTGGGTCATGATGGTGGCGATGATGCTGCCCAGCGCCGCGCCCATGGTGCTGTTGTTCGCCGCCATCAGCCGCAAGGAGCGCGAGCGCGGCGGGGTCCCGGCGGCGGCCGGGTTTTTCGTCACCGGCTATCTGCTGGCCTGGGGCGGCTTCAGCCTCGTCGCTGTAGTGTTGCAATGGGCGCTGGAGCATCTGGCGCTGCTCTCACCGATGATGGCGACGACCAGCGTGGGCCTCGGTGCCGCCCTGCTGATCGCCGCTGGCATCTATCAGTTGACACCGCTGAAGCAGGCCTGCCTGCGCCACTGCCGCTCGCCGGTCGCATTCCTGGCCGGGCACTGGCGGCCAGGTGCGGCCGGAGCCATCCGCATGGGCTTGGCCCACGGCCTGTTCTGCCTCGGTTGCTGCTGGGTGCTGATGGCGCTGCTGTTCTATGGCGGTGTCATGAATCTCTGGTGGATCGGCGGTCTGGCGCTCTATGTGCTGATCGAGAAGCTGGCCCCCGCGGGCCCGAATATCGGCCGCTTCACGGGCCTTGTGCTGATCCTCTGGGGGCTCTGGCTCATGAGTATGTTGGCAATGGGATAATGACCGTCATGACCGGTTCCCCATCCGAACCCGGCTACCGCTGGGTGATCTTGGCGGTTTCCGCCGTAATGCTGGCCATCGCCGCCGGCGTGATGGTCAGCGGCATCTCGGTGTTTTTCCGGCCGCTGCTGGAAGAATTCGGCTGGCAGCGCGGTGCCGTATCGCTGATCAATTTGGCAGGTCTAATGGGCTTGGCCCTGGGCGGGGTCATCATGGGCCGCGTCGCCGATCGCATCCAGATCCGTTGGGTCTGCCTGTTCGGTGCCGTGGTTTTCGGTCTTTGCCTGCTGGCCGCCGCCTGGGCCGAGGCTCTCTGGCAGTTTTATCTGCTGTTCTTCGTGGCGGGTTTTTTCGGCGCCGCCTCCCTCATGATCTCGCTGTTGGCGAACGTCGGAAATTGGTTCAAGCAGGGCGCCGGCTTGGCCTTGGGAATCGCCTCTGGCGGCCAGGCGCTGGGACAGGGGGGCATACCCTTTGCTGCCGCCGTTTTGATCGGCGCCATAGGTTGGCGCGGCACCCTGATCAGCATGGGGGTGATTGCGCTGGCTGTGCTGATTCCCTTTGCCCTGCTCATCCGCCAACCAGCCAACCCTTCGGCAGCGGCGGCGCCCGGCGTTCCCACCGAGGAGGACTTATCGCCCGTACCGCTTCCGCCCAACGTGGTTGTCGCCTGGCTGGGTGTAGCAGTGGTGTTCTGTTGCATCTGCATGTCGGTGCCGCTGTTGCATTTGGTGCCCCTGGTACAGGATCGGGGCATTGCCCTGGATGATGCCGGCAGCGTGCTGTTTGTCATGCTGATTGCGGCCATTTTCGGCCGCCTGTTTTTTGGTAAACTGGCCGACCTGATCGGCGCCATCCAAGCCTACATGCTGGCGTCTCTTTGCCAGACCGTACTGGTGTTCATATTCATCCAACTGGAAACCCTCGGCGCCTTCTACGTTTTTGCCGTCATTTACGGCTTTGGCTACTCGGGGGTGATGACGGGAATCCTGGTTTGCGTGCGGGTCATGACGCCGCTCTCACGGCGGGCTTTCTCGCTTGGCGTCGTCAGCCTGTTCGGCTGGATCGGCCATGGCATAGGCGGCTACCAGGGAGGTTTTTTCTTCGACCTGACCGGCGACTACACGCTGGCCTATGCCAATGCAGCGCTGGCCGGCGTCATCAATCTGGTCATCGTGGGGTCGCTTTTCCTGACCATCGCTCGGCGCAAGGCAGCGTCCGCAGTCGCCGCTTAGCCTCGCCCGGCAAAGGCGGACTTGCTAAACTGTCGCAGGCGAAACTCGCGACGAGGCCGATCATGGCCCTGAATTCAAAGCGTCACGCGGTCGACGATCTGGCGGCGGCACAGGAATTTTGCCACAGCCGCGGCTGGACCGACGGTCTGCCCATCGTGCCGCCGACGGCCGAGGCGGTGGCGGCCTGCCTGGACTGGGCGCTGCTGCCGCCGGACCACCTGGTGGGCGTCGAGCCGGTGCGCGAACGTGCCATCACGGCCGAAAAACTGGCCGTCAACGCTGTCATGGCGGGCTGCCTGCCGATGCACTTTCCGGTCGCCGTGGCGGCTTTCACGGCCATGCTGGCCGAGCCCTTCCTGCTCCACGGTCCCACCGCCAGCACCGGCGGCGCGGCCATCCTGATCGTCGTCAACGGGCCGGTTCGTCAGGAATTGGCCATGAATGCCGGCTTCAATGCGCTGGCCGCCAGCGACCGTGCCAGCACGGCCATCGGCCGGGCCATTCGCCTGATGCTGTGCAACTTGCTCGACGCCCGGCCGGGCGAGGTCGATCGCTCGACGCTGGGCCATCCGGGCAAGTTCAGCTACTGCCTGGCCGAGGACGAGGAAAATTCACCCTGGCTCTCGTTGGCCGAGGAACACGGCGTGCCGGCCGAGATCTCGGCCGTGACGGTCATGGCGGCCGGGGCACCGCGCCAGATCATGAACGAATGGACCAGCGACCCGGCGGAGATCCTGGATACCTTCGCCGCCGAAATCCGGGCCAACATGCGCCACTATTCGATCTGGCCGGGGAACTACGCCATCGTCGTGCCGCCGCAGTTGCGGGCCCATTTCCACGCGGCCGGCTGGTCCAAGGCGGACCTGCGAAACTGCCTCTTCGAGAAAGCCCGCGTGCGGCGCAGCGATTGGGCCGAGTGCGGCAAGGGCGCGGTGGTCGGCAAAGAGGGCGATCGGGAATACGCGGCGCTGCCCGATCCCGACCATCTGCTGGTGATCGCCGCCGGCGGCCCGGCCGGCGGCTTCGGGGCCGTCATTCCGCCCTGGTACGGCAACAAAAGCGCCGCCGTGACGGTAGCCATCGGCGCTTGTCTGGATTGTGGACCCTGATCATGGAAATCCTCGACCCGACCCACGAAGGCGGAGCTCCGGCATTCGTCCCGGCCCAGCGGCTGGCCACGCTCGAGGGTACGACCGTCGCCATCCTCTCCAACGGCAAGAAGGGGACGAAAGCGTTTTTCGACGCCTTCGCAAGCGAACTCGTCGAGCATCACGGCGTGGCCGAGGTGGTGCGCCTGACCAAGGCCAACTACAGCGCCCCGGCCGAGCCCGGGCTGCTGGGGCGGGCCGAGCGCTGGCAGGCGCTGGTGGCCGGGGTGGGCGATTGAGGCAGCTGCTCGTCGTGCAGTTTGCACGACGCCATCATGGCCGAGCGGCTTGGTCTGCCGGCGGCCGGCATCATGACAACCAAGTTCGCCGGGGCCGCCGAACTGATGGCCCGTGTGCTGGGCGCCGAGGGTTTTTCCTACGTTGCCATCGAGCACCCCATCAGCAGCGCCAGCCGTGATGAACTGGCGCGGCGGGCGCAAAAGGCGGTGGCCGAGAGCGTCGAGATCCTCAGCGGCGCCTGAAAGCGGCTGCAGCCGTCAATTGCCGGCACCACCACCCCCCACCCCAACCCTCTCCCAGCGTCGGCCCTTGGTCCAAACCGGCTACATAGGTAACAGTTTAGTCCGACGACATGGGTAACAGTTCAAGATGTCCGCAGGGAGGACCTGCGGATGCCATGGATGGAGAGCTGTTCTGTGGATGAACGGAAGCGGTTTTTGAGGGCGGCCTTGTCGAAAGAAGAGAGCTTTTCGCGCTTGTTTCGTGGCTTCGGGATCAGCCGGAAGACTGGGTACAAGTGGCTTGAGCGCTATGAGCGGTTTGGCGGCGCTGGGCTGTTGGAGCGCAGTCGTCGTCCGCTGCACAGTCCACATGCCTTGAGCGATGAGGTTTTGGAGCGTTGTCTTTCAGTTCGTCGACTTCACCCGACCTAGGGTCCGCGCAAAGTTCTGGCGTGGTTGAAGCTGGACGATCCGGCGACGGTGTGACCGGTTGCGAGTACGATCGGCGAGGTGTTCGATCGAGCGGGCTTGACGGTGCGTCGCCGTTGCCGTCGTCGCACGCCAGCCTACAGTTCGCCCTTTGCCGCCTGTGAGTTGGCCAACGACGTCTGGACGATCGACTTCAAGGGCTGGCTCCGCACGAATGATGGCCGTCGCTGTGACCCCTTGACGCTGATGGATGCCCGGGCGCGTTATCTGCTTCGCTGCCAGGCTTTGTCGCGGCTCGACTTCGGGCATGTCTGGCCGGTTCTGGAGGCGGATTTCCGGGAGTTTGGCCCGCCGCTTGCGGTGCGTTCGGACAATGGCCCGCCGTTTGCGTCGGGGGCGGCTGGCGATCTTACGCAGCTGGCGATCTGCCTGATCCAGGCTGGCGTTGTGCCGGAGCGGATCGCGCCGGGGCATCCGGAACAGAATGGCCGTTACGAACGCATGCACCTGACGTTGCAGCAAGACACGGCGAGCCCGCCGGCGGCGACGCTGCGAGTCGCATTCACCATTTTGGGGTTGATGGTTTTTGCGGTTTTGGTTACACCCGTCATCTCTACCTCCACTCGTTATAAAATCTATCAAATCTACGATAATATAATCACTTCGTAGGGGTAGTCAGTCCGAACCCTCCTTGACCTGCCCCCAAGGTTTGTACCATATCCTATGTTAGTCTGTTTGCCATCCGTTCTGAGGCCCG
>JASLXG010000021.1 GCA_030740435.1 Alphaproteobacteria bacterium
CTTTCAACGAAACGTCCAATCCGGCATAGTACTTCATGGCTGCTCTCCTTAACGCTTCTTGTGGCTGGAACATCCAGACCACGTTCCAAAAGCTCGGAGAGTAGCCACCCTCAGCGCCGATTACCCCATCTCTGTGGTTAGCTCACGACGGCAACCGGCGGGGAGGTGACCTGGTCGCCTAAACCTCCGCCTCGATCCACCAGTTGGACATCTGGAAGGCGATGGAGAGCGGCGGCGGCAGGGCCAGGTCGGGGCTGTCGGGCTCCTCGATGGCGCGGCGCACCATCTCGCGGACCTCGTCGCGGCTGAACCAGCGGGCGTCCTCGAGCTCGTCGGCGCCGATCGAGATGTCGGGGCTTTCGGCCTCGGCGACGCAGCCGATCATCAGCGACGAGGGAAAGGGCCAGGGCTGCGAAGAATGATAATGCACGGCGCCGACCTTGACCCCGGCTTCCTCCCAGATCTCGCGCCGCGTCGCCTCTTCGATGCTTTCGCCCGGTTCGACAAAGCCGGCCAGGGCCGAATAGCGTCCCGGGGGCCAGGGCGGCTGGCGGCCCAGCAGGCAACTGTCCCGCCACAGGGCTATCATGATGACCACCGGATCGGTGCGGGGAAAGTGCTGCGCCCCACAGCCCGCGGCGGGGCACTGGCGCACGGTGCCGGCGTCGATGGCCTCGGTGGCGGCGCCGCAGGCGGCGCAAAAGCGATGCCGGGCGTGCCAGTCGATCAGCGCCCGGGCCTGGGCCAGGATGGCGGCGTCGCCATAGCCCAGCTGCGGCGCGATGGTACGCACGTCGATGAACTTGCCGGCACCATCGAGCACACCGCCCTTGGCCGGGTTGTCACCGAGCTCGAGGCCAACGGCGAAGCAGCCGGCACCAGCCTCGTCGAGGCCGAGAAAAATCAGTTCCTTGGCCTCGCCGGCGAATTCCTCGAGCCGGGCCATGGGCTGCCAAGCCAGGGCCGGTGCGGGCTCCAGCGCAATCAGCCCGCGTAAGCGCCAGAGCGGCAAGAGCCGCGTCCCGGGCGCCTTTCGCAAGGCCTCCAGGGCCGCCTCGTCGCGCCTCAGGTGGGCCGCCCGGTCGAGGCTGGAGCCGGCAAAAACGTGGGAATGGGACATGGCGGGCCAGAGCTCGGCGCCCCGCGGCCCGGGTACGCGATGGGTCATGGCCGCGGAGCCTGCCACAGGCCGCGGCATACGGCAACCGGTGGCGCCCTTGCGCTCTTGCACCTTTCGTCTTGCACCTTTCGGCGCCGGTCTGTAAGTGCTCTTGCGCCTCACGGCGCCGGTCTGTAAGTGCTCTTGCGCCTTTCGGCGCAAAGTCCGATAGTGCGACCGGAAGGTTGGCGGACGGACGGACGCCTCGCCAACCCGGTCAGATCCGGAAGGAAGCAGCCGTAACGAGCCGTGTCCGGGTCGTCCGAACAACCTTCCACCTGATGCTGATTCGCCGTCATGACCGAGGCCAGCAGAACGACCCCTTATCGCGTTCTCGCCCGCACCTATCGGCCGGCCACCTTCACTGAACTGGTGGGCCAGGACGCCATGGTGCGGACCCTGGAGAACGCCATTCAGACCGGTCGCCTGGCCCATGCCTTCATGCTTACCGGCGTGCGCGGCGTGGGCAAGACCACCACCGCCCGCATCATCGCCCGGGCGCTCAATTGCACGGGCCACGAGGGCGATGGCCCCACCGCCCAGCCCTGCGGCCAATGCGAGGCCTGCCGGGCCATCGCCGAGGACCGCCACGTCGACGTGCTGGAGATCGACGCCGCCAGCCATACCGGTGTGGCCAACATCCGCGAGCTTACCGACGGCGTGCGCTATGCCCCGGCCTCGGCGCGCTACAAGGTCTACATCATCGACGAATTGCACATGCTGTCGACGCACGCCTTCAACGCGCTCCTGAAAACCCTGGAGGAGCCGCCGCCCCACGTCGTCTTCATTTTCGCCACCACCGAAGTGCGCAAGGTGCCGGTGACGGTGCTGTCGCGCTGCCAGTGTTTCGATTTGCGCCGTGTCGAGATGGCCGAGCTGGTGGCCCATTTCGGACACGTAGCGGAGCAGGAAAACGTCGCCATCGAGGAAGGCGCGCTGGGCCTGGTGGCCCGGGCCGCCGAGGGCTCGGTGCGCGACGGGCTGTCGCTATTGGACCAGGCCATGGCGCTGGGCGGCGACAGCATCGACGAGGCTTTGGTGCGCGAGATGCTGGGCTTGGGCGACCAGAGCGGGCTTTACGACCTTTTCGACCAATTGATGGCGGGCGATGTGGCGGCGGCGCTGGACACCCTGCAGGAAGCCTACCGGGGCGGTGCCGATCCGCTGGCCGTGATGCAGGACTTGCTCGAGCTCGTGCACTGGCTGACCCGTCTCAAGCTGGTACCAACGCTGGCCGAGGACGCCACCAGGCCGGAAAGCGAACGCCAGCGCGGCGCCGCCATGGCGGCCAAGCTTTCGCTGCCGGTGCTGGCGCGCTGCTGGCAACTGCTGCTCAAGGGGCTGGGCGAGGTGCGCCAGGCGCCGGCCCCGCTGGCCGCCACCGAGATGGTGCTGGTGCGGCTGGGCTACCTGGCCGACCTGCCCAGCCCGGCCGAGTTGGTGCAGCAATTGCGCGGCGGCGAGGCCGCGCCGGCCGCGCCAGCCGCACCGGCCGCACCGGCGGCGGCGCCGGCCGCACCGGCCGCGGCGCCGGCCGCAAGCGCTCCCGCGGCCAGCTCGGCGTCAGCCACCGCCCCGGCGCTCGAAACCTTCGCCGACGTGGTGGCCCTGGTCGAGGCCAAGCGCGAAGGCATCCTGGCCAGCCACCTGCGCGATGGCGTTCATCTCGTCACCTTCGGGCCGGGCCGGATCGAGCTCAGGCTCGACGCCACGGTGGCGCCGACGCTGCCGGCGGAGCTCGCCCGGCTGCTCGGCGAATGGACCGGCGAGCCTTGGCAGGTCACGGTCTCGGCCGACGAAGGGGCGCCGACGCTGGACCAGCAGCAGGAGGCCCAAGCCGAAAACCGCCGCGCCGAGGCGGCCGGCGACGAGGTCGTGCAAAGCGTGCTCGAGGCCTTTCCCGGATCCAGGATCCGCGACGTGCGCCCGGTCGATGATACCCCCTAGCCCATTCCCACAGGAGCTGAAACGCGATGAAGAACCTCGGTCAGATGATGAAGCAGGCCAAGGAGATGCAGGAGAAGATGGGTGAGATCCAGGCCCGCATCGAAGAGACCGAAGTCACCGGCGAGGCCGGCGGCGGCCTGGTCCAGGTGACGCTCAACGGCAAAGGCGCCATGCGCCGGCTGCGCCTCGATCCCAGCCTGGTGTCGGGCGACGAGGTCGAGGTTGTGGAGGATCTCATCGTAGCCGCCCACAACGACGCCAAGGCCAAGGTCGAGGCCCTGATCCAGCAGGAGATGGGCCAGCTCACCGGCGGCCTCAACCTGCCGCCCGGCCTCGACCTGCCGTTCTGAGCCGGTCGCCATGGCGGCCAACGACATCGAGCGCCTGATCCAGCTCTTGGCCAAGCTGCCAGGGCTGGGTCCGCGTTCGGCCCGGCGGGCGGCACTTTTTCTCGTCAAGCGCCCCGACGGCCTGCTGCGGCCGCTGGCCCAGGCGCTCTCGGCGGCCGCCGACAACGTCCATCCCTGCTCGCGCTGCGGCAACCTCGATGGCCGGGATCCCTGCGCCATCTGCCGGGACGAGAGGCGCGACGCGAGCCTGCTCTGCGTCGTCGAGGACGTCGCCGACATCTGGGCCCTGGAGCGTGCCGCGGTCTTTGCCGGGCGCTACCATGCCCTGGGCGGCGTGCTCTCGGCCCTCGACGGCATCGGGCCCGAGGATCTCAACATCGCCGGCCTCTTGGCCCGGGCTCGGGCGCCAGAGGTGACCGAGGTCATCCTGGCCATGAACGCCACCGTCGACGGCCAGACCACGGCCCACTACGTCAGCGATCTGCTGGCCGAGTGCGACGTCACCATCTCGCGCCTGGCCCACGGCGTGCCGGTGGGCGGCGAGCTCGACTACCTCGACGACGGCACCTTGGGCGCGGCGCTGAATTCCCGCCGGCCGATTTAGCTTGCCCCGGCGGCCCCGCCGGCCTACCTACGCGGCATGACGATCAGGCCCATCATCACCGCCCCCGACCCCCGCCTCAAGCTGCGCTCTGAAGTCATTGCCGAGGTCGACGACGGTGTGCGCCAGTTGCTCGACGACATGTACGAGACCATGGTTGCGGCGCCCGGCATCGGCCTGGCGGCGGTGCAGATCGGCGAGCCCCGCGCCGCCATCGCGGTCTGCCTCGACACCCCGGAAGGCGAGGAGCCACGGCCCTATTACTTGGTCAATCCCGAGGTGGTGTGGCGCTCGGACGAGGAAATGCAGCACGAAGAGGGCTGTCTCTCGCTGCCCGAGCAATTCGCCGAGGTGGTGCGCCCGGCCGAGGCGCGCATCCGCTACCTCGACTACCGGGGCGAGGAGCAGGAGTTGCACGCCGCCGGGCTGCTGGCGCGCTGTATTTTGCACGAGATGGACCATTTGCGGGGCGTGCTGTTTGTCGACCACCTCACGGTCATCAAGCGCAACATGATCCTGCGCAAGCTGGCCAAGGCGCGGCGCCAGCAGGCCAGCGCCTGAGGCGGCCGGCGATGCTGCGCCTGGTCTTCATGGGCTCGCCCGATTTCGCCGTGCCCACCTTGACGGCGCTCATCGAGGCCGGCCACGAGCTGGCCGCCGTCTACAGCCAGCCGCCGCGCCCCGGCGGCCGCGGCAAGGCCGAGCGCCCGACGCCGGTACACCAATTGGCGGCCCATAGGGGCCTCGAGGTGCGCACGCCGGCAACGCTCAAGGGCGAAAGCGCGGCGCTGGCCGAGCTGGCGCCCGACGCCGTGGTCGTCGTGGCTTATGGCCTGATCCTGCCGCCGGCGGTCCTGGCCGTGCCCCGGCTGGGTTGCCTGAATTTGCACGCTTCGCTACTGCCGCGCTGGCGCGGCGCCGCGCCCATCCAGCGCGCCATCATGGCCGGCGACGGCGAGACCGGCGTTGCCGTCATGCAGATGGAGGCGGGGCTCGACACGGGACCCGTGCTGCTCGACGAACGCCTGCCCATCGGCCCGGCCACTACCGCGGCCGAGCTGCACGACGAACTGGCGGCCATGGGGGCGCCGCTGATGCTGCGGGCGCTCGACGGCCTGGCGGCGGGTACGCTCGCGCCCCAGCCACAAGCCGCGGAGGGCATCACTTACGCCGCCAAGATCGAGAAATCCGAATGCCGCCTCGACTGGCAGCGCCCGGCCATCGAGCTCCAGCGCCAGGTACGCGGCCTGGCCCCTTTCCCCGGCGCCTGGTTCGGCTATGCCGGCGAGCGCATCAAGGTGCTTGAGGTCGAGACGCTGACACAGGAAGGCGAGCCCGGCCGGGTGCTGGCGCCCGACGACCTGGTGGTGGGCTGCGGCCAAGATGCGTTGCGCCTGCTCACCCTGCAGCGCGGCGGCCGCCGCCCCTTGGCCGCGGCCCAGCTCAGGCGCGGCTTTCCCCTGCCGCCGGGCGCCGACCTGGGACTGGTATGAGAGCATGAGGTACCGGCTGACGCTGGAATACGATGGCGGGCCCTTCGTCGGCTGGCAGCGCCAGGCCAACGGCCTGGCCGTGCAGCAGGTGCTGGAGGAAGGCATCGCCGAATTTTGCGGCCGAAGCGTGACCGTCTTCGGCGCCGGCCGCACCGATGCCGGTGTCCACGCCCTGGGCCAGGTGGCGCACTTCGACCTCGAGGCCGAGCCGCCGCCGCCGCCCGGAACGGTGCGCGACGCCCTCAACCACCATATGCGGGCCCACGCCGTGGCCGTGGTGGCGGCCGATTTCGCCGCGGCCGATTTCGACGCCCGCTTCAATGCCGTCTCGCGCCACTATCGCTATCGCATCGTCAACCGCCGGGCGCCGCTGACGCTGCTCCGCGGCCGGGCCTGGCTGGTGCCCACGCCGCTGGATTTGGCTGCCATGCAGGCGGCGGCGGCGCACCTGGTGGGGCATCACGATTTCACCACATTCCGCTCCATCCGCTGCCAGTCCAGATCGCCGGAGAAGACGCTGGACGAGCTTAGCGTGCGGGCCCGAGGCGACGAGGTGCTGGTCGAGGCCCGGGCGCGCTCGTTCCTGCACAGCCAGGTGCGCTCGATGGTCGGCACGCTGGATCGCGTCGGCCGCGGCAAGTGGAAGCCCGACGACGTGGCCAAGGCCTTGGTTGCCCGCGAGCGCGCCCGGGCCGGCCCCACGGCCCCGGCCGAAGGGCTTTACCTGATGGCCGTAACCTATCCCCCGGAGATCAAATAAAACGATCCGCCCCGGCGCTGATCAGGCGGCCCAGGACGAAATCGAGCGCCACCAGGGCGGCCGCCGTAACACCCGAGGTCTGCAGCGCCGTCCGTGCCACGAACCATTGATAAAAGAGGATCGCCAAAGTTATGGCGACGCCCAGGAAGAGCCCTATGTCCTGGCCCACCAGGCCGCCCGAATTGAGCAGCACGATGGGCAGCACCGCCGCCACCTGGATGGTGGCGGTCCAGTTGTAGGCGATGATGTAGGAGATGTAGTGGCTTTGGAAGCCCAGGATCACGGCGATGCCGAGCATGATCAGGGGAAAAGCCAGCCAGCCCACGGCATAGCCCAGCATTTCGACGAAAAAGTACCAGGTGCCGCTCTCCACCGTATCGTCGAGGCGCAGCCAGAGAATCAGCAGATAGGGCGGCAAGACCAAAAGCGCCACGCCGAAGGAGCGCCAGAAGCCGGCGATGGTGTGGTTGAACCAGTGCATGCCGCCGGCGTCGAGCCGGGCCAGGCGGTAGGCGCCATAGATGGAAGCAAGGGTCTCCTGCCAGCTGGGCATGGCTCAGGCCGCGAAATAGGCCTCGAGGATGGCCTGGTAGGCCCGGGCCAACTCCACTATTTCGGCCACCGGGGTGTTTTCGTCGATCTGGTGCATGCTCTGGCCGACCAGGCCGAACTCGGCCACCGGCGCCTGCTCGCGGATGAAGCGGGCATCCGAGGTGCCGCCGGCGGTGCCCAGTTCGGGACGCCGGCCGAGACTTGCCTCTATGGCGCCTGACAACAATTCACTGAATTCGCCCGGCGGGGTCAGGAAGGCCTCGCCCGAAACCCGCAGCTCGAGCTGGTAAGCGCCGCCGACGGCGTCGAAGCCGGCGCGCAGCCAGTTCTCCAGCGCCGCACCCGTGTGTTCGTCGTTGAAGCGGATGTTGAAGGCGGCGCGGGCCTCGGCCGGGATGACGTTGGCGGCCGGATTGCCCACGTCGACCGAGGTCAGGGCGATGGTCGAGGGCTGGAAGTGGGCGTTGCCCTGGTCGAGCTCGGCCTGGGTCAAGTGCGCCAGCATTTGCACCAGCCGGGGTATGGGGTTGTCGGCCAGTTGGGGATAGGCGGTGTGGCCCTGGCGGCCGGGCACCGTGAGCCAGCCCGAGAGCGAGCCGCGCCGCCCGATCTTGATGGTGTCGCCGAGTTCCTGGGCATTGGTGGGCTCGCCCACCAGACAGGCATCGATGGTTTCGTTACGTTCCCGCAGCCATTCCAGCACCTTTTTGGTGCCGTTGACGGCCGGCCCTTCCTCGTCGCCGGTGATGAGCAAGCTGAGGGATCCGGAAAAATCCCCGCGCTCATCCAGAAAGCGCCCGGCAGCGGCCACGAAACTGGCGATCGCGCCCTTCATGTCGCAGGCGCCCCTGCCCCACAGCCGGCCCTCGCGAATCTCGCCGGCGAAAGGGTCGACCGACCAGGCGGCGGCGTCGCCCACCGGCACCACGTCGGTGTGTCCGGCGAAACAGAAATGCGGTGGGCCGCTGCCGATGCGGGCATAAAGGTTTTCCACCTCGGGCGAGTCCGGATCGCTGAACTTGAGGCGCTGGCAGTCGAAGCCGAGCGGCGCCAGCACCTCTTGCAGCAAGCTCAGCGCGCCGCCTTCGGCCGGCGTCACGCTGGGGCAACGGACCAGGCGCGCCGCCAGGTCGATCGGATCGATAGCGGAATGATTTTTCACGTCAGTCGCGCAAGAGCTCGTTGATCGAGGTCTTCGAGCGTGTCCGGGCATCGACCTGCTTGACGATCACGGCGCAATAGAGGCTGGGGCCGGGGCTGCCGTCGGGCAAGGGCTGGCCCGGCAAATTGCCCGGCACCACCACCGAATAGGCCGGCACCCGGCCGAAGTGGATGTCACCCGTCTGGCGGTCGACGATCTTGGTCGAGGCGCCGATGTAGACGCCCATGGAGAGCACCGATCCCTCTTCCACGACGACGCCCTCGGCGATCTCGGAGCGGGCGCCGACGAAGCAGTTGTCCTCGATGATCACCGGCCCGGCCTGCAAGGGCTCGAGCACGCCGCCGATGCCGGCACCGCCCGAGATATGACAGTCCTTGCCGATCTGGGCGCAACTGCCGACGGTGGCCCAGGTGTCGATCATGGTGCCGGTATCGACATAGGCGCCGAGGTTGACGAAACACGGCATCAGCACGACGCCCGGCGCGACAAAGGCCGAGCGCCGCACGATGCAGTTGGGCACGGCGCGAAAGCCGGCCTGGCGGAACTCGGCCTCGCCCCAGCCCTCGAATTTGCTTGCGACTTTGTCGAACCAGGGGGCTGCCTGGCCGGGGCCGCCGGCGATCGGGCTCATGTCGTTGAGGCGGAACGAGAGCAGCACCGCTTTCTTGAGCCACTGGTTGACCTGCCAGCTACCGTCCCGCTTCTCCGCCACCCGATAGCTGCCGCCGTCGAGTGCCGCGAGCGCCGCCTCGACGGCCTCACGAACCTCGCCCGTGGTCTCGGGGCCGATGCCCTCGCGGTCCTCCCAGGCGGCCTCGATCGAGGCCTCAAGTTGCTTCGCCGGCATATCTAGTTTCCTTCCGCTGCGCCGTTGCCGCCAGAACATAAGGGCGGGCGGGTGGCTTGGCGAGTCCCGTCAATCTTGACAGCCGTCGGCGACGACGCCGCCCAGCCAGGTGGCCAGGTCGTCGGTGACGTGGTCGACATAGCCTTCCGTTTCTGTGGGCTCGTCTGGCGACCAGGCGCTGTTTCCTCGCACCCACACGGTTGTCACGCCCAGCGCCGCCGCCGGCGCCAGGTTGCGTGCAATATCGTCACAGAACACGGCGCTTTCGGGATCGATGCCGTATTCGGCGATGAGCTGGCGGTAGGGCTCGACATAGGGCTTGGGCACGTAGTTGGCGGCGGCGATGTCGAAGATGGCCTCGAAGTGGTGGCCCACGCCGAGCCGCTCCATGACCCGTTGGGCGTGGCCGGTCGAGGCGTTGGTGAAGATGAGCTTCTGCCCATCGAGCGCCGCCAGGACGGCATCCAGGACCGGGCTGGGCGCGATCGGCGCCAGGTCGATGTCGTGGACGTAGTCGAGATAGGGTGCGGGATCGAGGTCGTGGGCCAGCATCATGCCCCGCAGCGTGCTGCCCTGTTCGTGGAAATAGCTTTTCTGCAGCTTGCGCGCCGCCACGGCGTCGACCTCGAGGTAATCTCGGATGAACTCGCCGATGCGCTGGTCGATCTGGGCAAAGAGGTTGGAGCCGGCGGGATAGAGGGTATTGTCGAGATCGAAGATCCAGGTCTCGATGGCGGCGGGATCGAGGCGGTCGGTGGGCGCTATTCGGTTCATGGCCGGACTTTGACCGCTGGCCGCGGCCAGGGCAAGGGGATACGAGGTCTCTGCTTGCCGCTCGTTTGCCGAATCATGATATTGTCGCGGCCATCGTCGGTTTCGATCGTTCCAGCGCCCGGCAGGAGGGCCGCGGGGAAATATGCCGAAATCCGCAAGCCAGCAAATCGACATGAAGGCCGAGCACGACCGCCTCGTGGCCTTCGCCTTTTCGGCCGCCGACGCCTTTCTCGAGATCGACGAAAACCGCATCGTGCGCTATGCCGTGGGCGCCACCGTCTAGCTCACCGGCGAGGACGGCGGGGCGCTGCTGGGCCGGCCCTTTCTCGACCTTGTGGAACGGCGTGACCGGCGCTTGCTGCGGGCGGCCTTGTCGACGGCCGAGCGCCAGGGCCGTTTCGGCCCGATCAACGTGCGCATCCAACGCCCGGGCGACCAGCCGGCCCAGGTGGCGCTCTTTGGCACCTACCTGCCGCTCGCCGGCGGCCGTATCTTCCTGGCGCTGAGCGCCGCCCGCCTGGCGGTCAGCACCGCCTTCGAGGAGGCCGAGCGGGATCCCGAGACCGGTCTCTTGCACCGCGAAGCCTTCGCCGACATCGCTTTTGATGCGCTGCGGGCCGGTGCCGAACAGGGCCGCGGCTATGCCATGACACTGCTTGACATGACCGGCCTCGAGGGCCTGCTGGGCCAACTCGGAAGCGCCGCCGGCCTCACCTCGACCCAGCACCTGGCGGCCTCATAGCCCGCATTTCTCACCGGATCACGGCCTGCGCGTCGCTCCCAGGCGCGCACCCGCGTTGTCAAAGACCGAAGCGCGTAGTACCACTACGCGCTTCGGTCTTTTCCTAGCGGATCGCATCACCTGGGGGCTTAGCTGCCCGTGATCCGGTGAGAAATGCGGGCTAAGCGGCGGTCGGGCATCATGGCGAAATCGGCGGCACCCTTGCAGACGGACGGCGCGGCACCGGCCAGCGCCGCGGCCTTTGGCGACTGGCTGTCGCTGATGCCCGAGCGCGTGCTCGAGGGCGTCTCGGGCCCGGGCCTGCTGTTCGACGCCGACGGCGCCGTCGTGGCCGCCAACGGCGAAGCCGAACCCCTGCTGCCGGCCTTTGCCGAGGGCGGTGACCAGGTCTTGCGCGGCCTCGTCGCGGCGGCCGCCGCCAGCGGCCGCACGGTGAGCGAAAAGCTCGACCTGCCGGCCGAGTTCGGCGGCCTGGCGCTCGAGCTCATGATGCTGCCGCTCAAGGATAGCGACGGCACCACCCTGGTGCTGGCGCTGAGCCGCGAATTCACCGTCGAGCGCAATTTCATGGCGGCGCTGCTGGCCTCGCGCCAGTTGTTCAAGGACCTGGTCAGCTGCTCCGCCGATTTCGCCTGGGAAACCCAGAGCGACGGCAACTTCGCCTTCGTATCGCAACAGGGTGCGCTGGGCTACACCGCCCACGAGCTCAACCACCGCCCGCCCCGCCAGCTCATCCATCCCCGCCACGACGAGAACCAGCCCTTTCCCTTCGACAGCCGCCTGGCCCACGAGGAATCCGAGGTCTGGATGCGGCGCGCCGACGGCAGTCCGGCCTGCCTCAGGATCTCCTCGGTGCCGATCTATTCCGACACCGGCGACTGGCTGGGCTGCCGCGGCGTGGCCCGCGACGTAAGCGACGCCCGGGCCCGCGACATCGAGCTCGAACGGGCGCGCAACCGCGAACGCCTGCTCAACGCCATCGTCAACACCATCCGCGAGGAGGTGGTGCCCGACCACATGCTGCTGGCCGCCGCCGAGGCCACGGCAGGCGCCTTGGGGGCACGGCATTGCTGGATCTTCCGCCGCACCCCGCCGGGCCAGTTCGTCAAGGCCGTCGAGCACGGCGAGCCGCCAGGGTCGACGCCCGAAGCGGCGGTGCGGGCGGCCCAGAACCTGATCGTCCACGGCGATCCCCAGAACGTCGTCGAGAGCAAAGTCGGCAACCACCTCATGCTGACCTCGGCGGCGCGCTACCGGGGCGAGATCAACGGCGCCATCTCGGCCTGCCGGGGCGACGACCAGCCGACCTGGAACGCCGCCGAGCGCAAGCTGTTGGCCGGCGTCGCCAACCATCTGGGCATCGCGCTGGAGCAGATTGCCAACCACGAGACGCTGGAACGGCTCTCGCGCACCGACGAATTGACCGGGCTTTTGAACCGGCGCGCCTTCTTCGACGATCTGGAAACGCGCCTGGCCCACCAACGCCGCACGCTGCGCCCCGGCGCGCTGTTGTACGTCGATCTCGACAACTTCAAACCGGTCAACGACGTGCACGGCCATCACACCGGCGACGCCGTACTGATCGGGGTGTCCGAGCTTTTGGCCGGCGGCACCCGCGTCGGCGACCTGGCGGCGCGGCTGGGCGGCGACGAGTTCGCGCTGTGGCTCGAGGAAAGCGACCGCTCGGCGGCCGTCGTCAAGGCCGAGACATTGCTTGATCAGATCGTAACCCTTTCCGGCTATTCTGCCGATGCCGCCCGGCCGCTGGGTTTCTCGATCGGCATCGCGGTCAGCGAGGTGGCGGTCGAGGAGGGCTTCAAGGAGCTGGTGGGCCGGGCCGACGGAGCCATGTACCAGGCCAAGGCCGCGGGCAAAGGCGGCTATGTCGTCGCCGCCCCGGCCCAGGCCCAGGCGCAAGCCGCAAGAGTGACGGAGCGTGGATGATGTTGGCTGGACTGTTCAGCTTCCGCGAGGACCGCAAGAAGCAGAAGAAGAAATCGCGCAAGAAAAAGCGTGCGGCGATAACTTACGACGAATCGAAAAAGCTGGCGCGCAACAAGGACAGGGAGACGCGGGCCGACCTGGCCTCGCGCGAGGACGTCAGGCCGGAGGTGCTGTATTACCTGGCCGAGGACGAGGACTCGGAAGTCAGGCGCGAGATCGCGGCCAACGAAAAGACGCCGCGCCAGGCCGACCTGATCCTGGCCAAGGACAGCGTCGACGAGGTGCGCTGCGACCTGGCCCTCAAGATCGGCCGCCTGGTGCCCGACATCTCGGAACGCGATTCGGTGGTGCTGCGCGAGCTCACTTTCCAGGTCCTGGAGATCCTGGCCAAGGACCAACTGCCGCTGGTGCGTCAGTTGCTGGCCGAGGAAATCAAGCACTCGGCCCAGGTGCCCAAACCCATCGTCGACGGCCTGGCCCGCGATATCGAGCTCATGGTGGCGGCTCCCATCCTGGAATATTCGCCGCTGCTGGACGACCAGGACCTCTTGGAGATCATCCGTTCGGATCCGGTCCAAGGGGCCTTGAGCGCCATCTCGCGCCGGCCCGAGGTCAGCACCAAGATCTCCGACGCCATCGTCGCCGCCAAGGACCTGCCGGCCGCCGCCACGCTGCTCAACAACGACAACGCCCAGATCCGCGAGGAGACCCTGGACCATATCATCGACATCGCTTCCGAGGCCGAGGACGAGCCGGCCTCGGAGGCCCATATCCTGCACGAACCCCTGGTCAAGCGGCCCGAACTTTCACAGCGCGCCATCCGGCGCGTCGCCGGCTTCGTCGCCTCGTCGCTCTTGGATCTGCTGCAGACCCGCCACAAGCTCGACGACGACACCAAGCAGACGGTGCAGGCCGCCGTCAAGCGGCGCCTCAAGGAAAAGCCCGAGGAAGACGACGACGTGGTCAAGCGGGCCGAGGAGATGCACAACCGGGGCAAGATCACCGATAAGGGCCTGGCCAAATGCATCGAGGACGGTGATCGCGAGCTGATCATCCATGCCTTGGCGCTGAAGGCCGAGATCGAGCCGCCGATCACGCGCAAGATCATGCTCTCGCGCGACGGCAAGACCATCACGGCGCTGGCCTGGAAGGCCGGCCTCAACATGCGCACGGCGCTGGATTTGCAGCGCAAGGTGGCCCACGTGCCGCCCTCCAAGGTGGTCAACGCCCGCGACGGCGTCGACTATTCCCTGAGCGAGGACGAGATGTCGTGGTTTTTGGAGTTTTCACCGGCTAGGTGGATCTCAGTACCTGAGATCCAGCTAGCCTTTTTTGTCGCTCACGGCGGCGGACCTGCGGTCCGCAGCCTCCGCGGGGGCGCCGCAGGGGCGGCGGGTCGCGGTCGCTCCCGTTGCACCAAAACCAAGCAGCAAAAAACACACTTGGTATTGGCGCTAAGCCGCCCCCGGCACGGGGGCGGAAGCCAAGGGCGCGGATGCGCCCGCCCGGTGAGGGTCTACAAAACACCGCCGCCGTGAGCGACAAAACTACACGATCATGGTGCCGACGCCGTGTTCGGTGAAGATCTCCAAGAGCAGCACGTGGGGGATGCGGCCGTCCAAGATGTGGGCGGCGCAGTGGCTGGCGGCGATGGCATTGAGACAAGTCTCGACCTTGGGGATCATGCCGCCCGAGATGGTGCCGTTCTTCATCAGCGTGCGCGCCCGCCGGGCCGTCAGCTCGGGCACCAGGGCGCCTTTCTTGTCGAGCACGCCGTCGACGTCGGTCAGCATCAACAACTTGCTGGCGCCGACGGCGCCGGCGATGGCCCCGGCCACGGTGTCGGCGTTGATGTTGTAGGTCTCGCCGCGCTGGCCGACGCCGATCGGCGCCACCACCGGGATGACGTCTGAGCTCAGAAAACTCTCCAACACATGCGGATTGATCTTCTTGGGCTGGCCGACGAAGCCGAGATCGAGGGCGCGTTCGATGTTGGAATCGCTGGCCCGGCGGCGTGATTTCAGCTTCACCGCCTCGATCAGCCGGCCGTCCTTGCCGGAAAGCCCGACGGCGGTGCCGCCGGCACCATTGATGGCCGTGACGATCTGCTTGTTGATCGAGCCCGACAGCACCATTTCGACGATCTCGACGGTGGCCTTGTCGGTGACGCGCAAGCCGTCGACGAAGGAACTCTCGATCTTCAGGCGCTCGAGCATGGCGCCGATCTGCGGGCCGCCGCCGTGGACCACGATGGGGTTGATGCCGACCTGCTTGATCAGCACCATGTCGCGGGCGAACATTTCGGCCAGCTCGGGCGCGCCCATGGCGTGGCCGCCGTACTTGATGACGAAGGTCTGGCCGGCGAAACGGCGCATGTAAGGGAGCGCCTCGGAGAGCGTCCGGGCGGTCTTCAGGCGTTCGCCTTTGAGTTTCGTGCTGAGCCCGGCCATGCCGGCTTATAGCCCAATCAGGCGGCCACCGCCAGTTGCCCCAGACGCGCCCGCAACTCGGCGATGCCCAGGCCCTCATGGGCGCTCGAGACGACGATGCGGGGATGGCAGGAGACGTGGCCGGCGAGCTCCCGGGCCAGACGCTCGAGGGTGGCGGCGAGCTCGTCCTGGAGCACCTTGTCGGCTTTGGTCAGCACCACCTGGCCCGATACCGCGGCCTTGTCCAGCGCCGCCAGCACCCGCTGGTCGCTGTCCTTGAGGCCGTGCCGCGCATCGACCAGCAGCAGCACCCGGCGTAGCGTCGGCCGGCCCGCCAGATAGGCCTCGACAAGGCCGGTCCAGGCGGCGATCTCCGACTTGGCGGCGCGGGCGTAGCCATAACCCGGCAGGTCGACCAGGTGCAGGCGTTCAGCCAGGCGGAAGATGTTGATCTGGCGCGTGCGGCCGGGCGTGCGCGAGGTGCGGGCCAGGGTTTTGCGTCCCGTGAGCGCGTTGACCAGGCTCGACTTGCCGACGTTGGAGCGCCCGGCAAAGGCGACCTCGGGCAAGTGAGCCTCGGGCAGCGCCGAACGCTTGGCCACGCCGGCCACGAATAGGCAGGGCTGGGCGAAGAGCAGCCGGCCCGCTTCCAGCGCCTCGGCGCTGAAATCTTCCTCCGGCTCGGCGGCGGTGGCGGCCACCGGTCTCAGGTTTTCTTGCCCGCCGCCGGCGCCGTGCCCACGCGCTTCTGGATGACCCACTGCTGAGCCATCGAGAGGATGTTGTTCCAGGTCCAGTAGATCACCAACCCGGCCGGGAAATTGGCCAGCAGGAAGGTGAAGACGATGGGCAGCATCATGAACACCTTGGCCTGCACCGGATCGGCCGGCGGCGGATTGAGTTTTTGCTGCAGGAACATGGAGATGCCCATGGCCAGCGGCCAGACGCCGAGATGCAGGAACTGCGGCGGATCCCACGGGATCAGCCCGAGCAGGGTGAAGAAGTTGGTGGGATCGGGCGCCGAAAGGTCGTGGATCCAGCCATAGAAGGGTGCATGCCGCATCTCGATGGTCACGAACAGCACCTTGTAGAGCGCGAAAAACACCGGGATCTGCAGCGCGATGGGCAGGCAGCCGGCCATGGGATTGACCTTCTCCTTTTTGTAGAGCTCCATCATGGCCTGGTTGAGCTTGGCCTTGTCGCTGCCATAGCGCTCCTTCATCTTGACCATCTCGGGCTGCAGCTTCTTCATCGCCCCCATGGAGCGGAAGGACTTGTTGGCCAGCGGGAAGAAAAGGATGCGCATGAGCACGGTGAAGAGCAGAATGGCCAGCCCGAAATTGCCCAGCATGCGGTTGAAATAATCGATGGCGATGAAGATCGGCTTGGTCAGGAAGGGGAACCAGCCCCAATCGATGACCAGATCGAAGCGCGAAATGCCCAGCGCCTCCTGATAGCCCTCGAGCTTTTGCACCTGCTTGGCGCCGGCAAAGAAGTGGCTGGTGACCTCGATCGAGGCGCCCGGCACCAGCGCCCGGGCGGCGCCGAGAAAGTCGACCTGGTACTTGTCCTTTTCCTCCGCCAGCGAGTGCCGGAAGCCGGCCCTTATGGCCTCCTTCTGGTCCGGTATCAGAGCGGCCAGCCAGTATTTGTCGGTCAGGCCGATCCAGCCGCCGGTGCTGGTGGCCTCGATTGTTTCCTCGTCAACCAGTTCGTCGTAGTCGACTTCCTTGAGGGTCTCGTTGAATACTCCGAGCAGGCCCTCGTGCAGGATGTAGAAACCCAGAGTATCGGGCGTGCCGGTGCGCGCGATGATGCCCCAGGGATGGAGCGTCACGGCCTTGGTGCCGGCGTTGACCACACGCTGATTGACGGTGAACATATAGTTGCGGTCGACGGCGATGGTGCGCGTGAACTCTAGCCCCTGGCCGTTCCGCCAGTTCAGCGTGAGCGGCGAACCCGGTGTCAGTTCGCGCCGGTCGGCCTGCCACGGCGTCTCCGGGCCGGGCAGCTCGATGCCCGCCTCGATGGCCGCCCAACCGAACTCGGCATAGTAGGGATGGGCGCTGCCGGCCGGCGACAGCAGCACGATCTCGGGGCTGGCGGTATCCAGCTCCTCGTGGTAGCCGCGCAGCGTGAGATCGTCGATGCGGCTGCCGGTAATGGCGATCGAGCCCAGCAGGCTGGGTGTCGTGACGGAGACGCGGGGCGATTTTTCCAGGGTCGCGGCACGCACCGCGGCCGCCGCCGGGCCGCCGCCGGGGATCGGCAGGGCGCCGGGCACGGTGGCGGCCGGCGGGGCGGCGCCAGGCACCGATGGGGCCGCCGTTTGGCTGCCGCCCGGGCTGGTGCTCTGGGCCGTCTGCTCGGCTTGCTCGGCCAGTTGCTGCTGGCGGGCCTGTTCGCGCTCGCGCTGGGGGGCGTTGATGAAGAGGTCAAAGCCCAGCAGGATGGCCACCGACAGCACGATGGCGAGAATCAGATTGCGCTGATCGGACATGGCGGGGCGACCTAGGAACGCTTGGCCGAGGTTGGCGCCAGCTCTGGCGGCGGCGGCGGCACCGGGTCGTAGCCCCAGCCGGCCAGCGGGTGGCAGCGCAGGATGCGCCTCAGCGCCAGCCAGCCGCCGCGCCAGCCGCCGTGCCGGGCCAGCGCCTCGAGGGCATATTCCGAGCAGCTCGGGGCATAGCGGCAACCGGCCGGCAGCAGCGGCGAAAGCAGATAGCGGTAGGCCATTACCAGAGCGCGAAGGAGAAGAGCGAGCGGGCTCATCGCGGTTCTTTTCCTTTGCCCTCGACGCCTTTGCGGTCGAGCCGCTCGAGCGCCGTCTCGAGGTCGCCGACCAGCTTCCGATAGGGTCGGGTGAGCGTGCCGCGGCGCCCGATCAGCACGTAGTCCCGGCCGGCCAGGGCGTTCGCCGGCAGCACCTCGGCGGCGGCCGAGCGCAGCCGGCGCCGGGCCCGGTTGCGGGCCACCGCGTTGCCCACCTTCTTGCTCACCGTATAGCCGACGCGAAAGCCGGTCTCGGGTTCGGACTGGTGCCGGCGCATCTGCACGATGAGACCTGGGGCAACCCATTTCTGGCGGGCGGCGGCGACACGCAGGAACTCGGAGCGCTGCTTCAGCCGCCCCAACCTGGCCGTCATGGCCTTAGGCCGAAAGGCGCTTGCGCCCCTTGGCGCGGCGCCGCGCCAGGACGCGGCGGCCGGCCGCGCTCGACATCCGCTTGCGGAAACCGTGGCGGCGCTTGCGCACGAGGTTGCTGGGCTGGAACGTCCGCTTCACTGCAAAACTCCGGGAAATCGCCTGAGCCTCGGGGGGGCTCGAACACGGCGGCTGTATACGGTTTTGGCCGGCGTAAGTCAATTGTGCTCTGACCCCTCTCGCAAGCCCATCACGATTCCCCGCCCGGCCATCACGCATTGGTTACTCGCCGCTTTAATCGCCGTAGTGATACACCACTTGAGTTCCATCACGACGACAACGCGTCAACGACAATGGATTCCGCTGTGGGAACTGCCGTGAATGACCGGGGCCCGGCCGCTGGCGGCCCCCTCAAATCCGTCCTCAGGGTGCTGCCTCTGGCGCTTTTGCTGGCCGGCCTGGCAAGCTTTTTCCTGGCCGATCTGGGGCGCTTCACGAGTTTCGAGTTCCTGCGCCAGAACCACCAGGCCCTGATGCATTGGGTGGCCGGCCACCAGTTGCTGGCGGTGGCCGGTTTCGCCCTGCTCTACGCCGCGTCAGTGGCGCTGTCGCTGCCCAGCGGCAGCTTCCTGACCGTCACCGCCGGATTCCTTTTCGGTACCATGGCGGGGGCGCTGTGGGTGGTGCTGGCCGCCACCGTCGGCGCCACGGCCGTCTTCCTGGCCGCCCGCACCGCCTTCGCCGAGCCCTTGCGCCGACGCGCCGGGCCAACCTTGCGAAGGATGGAATCCGGCTTCCAGACCAACGCGCTCAGTTATCTTTTGGTGCTGCGTCTGGTGCCGCTGTTTCCCTTCTTCCTGGTCAACCTGGCTCCGGCCTTTCTTGGCGTGCCGCTGGGCACCTACGTGGCGGCGACGCTCATTGGCATCATTCCCGGGACCTTGGTGTACGCCAGTGTCGGCAGCGGCTTGGGCATGATTTTCGAACAGGGCGGCACGCCGCCGCTGGGCCTCATCTTCGAGCCCCGCATTCTGCTGTCCATATTGGCTCTGGCGGCACTGGCCCTGGTTCCCGTAGCCTATCGCCGGTGGCGCCAAAAAAAGGCAGCCTGAAACCAAGCAACGCGCGGCAGAAAGGGAGCGCATGGGGCGCATCGAGACCGATATTTGCGTCATCGGCGCCGGCGCCGGCGGTCTCACCGTGGCCGCCGGGGCCAGCCAGATGGGGGCCGACACGGTACTGGTGGAAAAGGGCCTGATGGGGGGCGACTGCCTGAATTACGGCTGTGTGCCCTCGAAGGCCCTGATCAGTGCCGCCCGGGCCGCCGAGGCGGTGCGCGGGGCGGCGCGCTTCGGCATCGCCGCCGGTCCGCCCGAGATCGACTTCGGCCGCGTCAACGACCACCTGCGCGGCGTCATCGCCGCCATCGCGCCGCAGGATTCCGAGGAACGCTTCCGGGGGCTGGGCGTCAACGTCATCCGGGCCGCCGCCCGCTTCACCGGGCGGGCCGAGATCGAGGCCGGCGACCACCGCATCAGGGCTCGGCGCTTTGTCGTGGCCACCGGCTCGCAACCCCTGGTGCCGCCGATCCCGGGCCTCGACGGCGTGCCCTTTTTGACCAACCGGAACATCTTCGAACTGCGCCAGGCGCCCGAGCACCTGATCGTCATCGGCGGCGGTCCCATCGGCGTCGAACTGGCCCAGGCGCATGGCAGCCTGGGCAGCCGCGTCAGCATCGTCGAAATGTTCGGCATCCTCGGCCGCGACGATCCCGAACTGGCCGCCGTGGTGGCCGCCCGGCTGCGTCAGGGCGGCATCGAGGTTCTGGAAAACGCCCAGGTCAGCAACCTCGCCGCGGTCACCGGCGAGGCCGGGACGCTGAAGGTAACCGTCGAACGGCAAGGCCAAACGCTTGAACTCACGGGCTCACACCTGCTGGTTGCCGTGGGGCGCGAGGCCGATCTGGCCGAACTCGACCTCGAGCGCGCCGGCATCGAGCACAGCACCGCCGGCATCGCCGTCGACCGCCGGCTGCGCACCAGCAACCGCCGGGTCTTCGCCATCGGCGATGCCGCCCAGGGGCCCCAGTTCACCCACGCCGCCGCCTACCAGGCCGGCATCGTCCTGCGCAACGCGCTTTTCCGCCTGCCCGCCCGGGTCGACTACCGGGCCCTGCCCCACGTCACCTACAGCCGGCCCGAACTGGCCCAGGTCGGCCTCACGGAAGCCGAGGCGAAACAAAAACAGGGCGGCGGCCAGGGCGCCATCCGGGTGCTGCGCTGGCCGCTGGCCGAGAACGACCGGGCCCATACCGAGGGCGAGCACGACGGCCTGATCAAGGTGTTGACCAGCCGCCGCGGCCGCATCCTGGGCGCCGGCATCGTCACCCCCCAGGCCGGCGAGCTGATCCAACCCTGGGTGCTGGCCATCGGCCAGCGCCTGGGCATCGGCGCCATGGCCGGCCTGATCGCGCCCTACCCGACGCTGGGCGAGATCGGCAAGCGCGCCGCCGGCAGCTTCTATGCAGCCAAGCTGTTCTCCGAACGCAGCCGCAAACTGGTCCGCTTGCTGGCGCGATTGGGCTGAGTTTGTGACGGCGGTCCCTGGCGGGTCCGCCTGCGTTCAGGCGCCACGCAGGCTTCCGCGCCTGCGGCGCGAGGGCAGCCGACCTTGCCAGGCGTCGAGGGGCGATGCCCGTTCCGCAATGGCGTCGGGAAATCAAACACGAAAAAAATGTGACAGACACCAGTTTTCAGGCACCGGTTTTGGGTCGAGGCAGGCCGGGCATCGCCCCGTGGGGCCTGGCAAGGTCGGCTGCCCCCGCGCCCGCGCCGCGGGCGCGGAAGCCTGCGTGGCGCTTGAACGCAGGCGGTCCCAGGGGGACCGCCGCCCCAAGACTCCCCCTCACGTACACGTGACAGCACGTGAATAGACTGATTTGCATTTTAGAACCATTCTCCTGAACAGAAGACCCGATCACCTGGCGGGTCGGCGAAGGGCGGAAATGGATCTGATTGGAGGAGACTTCGTTATGGTGAGAAAATTGCTGGCGGTGATCGGAATTGCGACCCTCGCGTCCACGGCCATGATGCCGGCGGCGGTGGCGGGTTGCGCCCCCAAGCAGGCCTGCAATCCCTGTGCGGCCAAGAACCCGTGTGCCGCCAAGAACCCCTGCGCGGCCAAGGCCTGCAACCCCTGTGCGGCGAAAAACCCCTGCGCCGCCAAGGCCTGCAACCCTTGCGCCGTCAAGAAGAAGTAGCGCCGCGAAATCCCTACCCGAATCCGGGCTAGGCGGGCGGGGGGCGGTCGGCCCCCCGCCTTTCGTTTGGCCTGCGGCCCGCCCGGGCGTAGACTCGGGCCATGGCAGCGGATGGTGCGGGGGGTTCATATGATCTGCCGTCGGCGGTGACCAGCCTGTCGGCGCGTCTTCTGATGTTGACGGTGGCCTTCGTGATGTTGGCCGAGATCGCCATCTTCGTGCCTTCGATCGCCCGTTTTCGGCTGGTCTTTCTCGAGGACCACCTGGCCCGGGCCGACCTGGCCTCGCTGGCCCTGGAGGCGACGCCCGACGGCATGGTCAGCGAGGCTCTGGCGCGGCGCCTGCTCGGGCAGGCCAACTCCCGGGCCATCGTCATCCGCGGCGCCAGCTGGCGCCGACTGATCCAGGGCAGCACCATGCCGGGCCAGGTCGGCGCCGCCTTCGATTTGCGCCGGACCTCGCCGCTCAACCTGATCGTTGACGCCTTTGCCGCGCTGTGGCCCCATCCCCGGCGCCTGATCCGGGTTTTCGGCGCCTCGCGGCACGAGGGGGCGCTGGTCGTCGAGACCATCATCGATGAGAAGCCCATGGTCAGCGCCATGTACGGCTATGCCGGGCGCATCCTCAACCTGTCGATCGTCATCTCGCTGGTCACCGCCGGGCTGGTCTACCTCAGCCTTTACTGGCTGATGGTCCGGCCCATGCGCCGGGTCACCCAGAGCATGGTCGAGTTTCGCCACAATCCCGAGGACCCGGCCAGCGCCATCGTGCCCAGCCGGCGCAGCGACGAGATCGGCACCGCCCAGCGCGAGCTCGCGGCCATGCAGTCCGAATTGGCCCAGGCGCTGCGCCAGAAGACGCGCCTGGCCGAGCTCGGCACCGCCATGAGCAAGATCAGCCACGACCTGCGCAACATCCTGGCCACCGCCCAGTTGGTTTCCGACCGCATCGCCATTTCCGACGATCCCGACGTGAGCCGCCTGGCGCCGCGGCTCACGGGCGCCATCGACCGGGCCGTCGAGCTGGTCAGCGATACCCTGAAATTCGTGCAATCGGACGAAATCCCCATCCGCCGCGGCCGCTTCACCCTGAGCGCCCTGGTCGACGAGGTCGGCGCCTCGGTGGGCCGGCCCGAGGACGGCCGCCTGGCCTGGCACAACGAGGTGGCCGACGACCTCGTCGTCAACGCCGACCGTGAGCAACTCTTCCGCGTGCTCATGAATCTGGGCCGCAATGCCGTGCAGGCCATCGCCGGCCAGACCGCAAAGCGCGGCGAGCAGGGCGGCTCCGTCACCCTCAGCGCCGGCCGGGACGAGGGCCGCTTATGGATCGACGTCGCCGACGACGGACCAGGCCTGCCCGAGGACCTGCGCGGCGACCTCTTCAAGGACTTCGGCTTTTCCTCCTCCTCGGGCGGCATGGGCCTGGGCCTGGCCATCGCCAACGACATAGCGCAGGCCCACGGCGGCAGCATCGAGGTGGTGGCCACGAGCCCGGACGGCACCCGACTGCGCCTGCGCCTGGGGGAAATCTAGTGGCGCTGGACGCGACGAATGTTATACTTTTGTTCTGCAACAGAGGGCCGCCGCGGGGGCAGAACAAATGAACGGCATGCGATCCCCGGTGCGGCTACTTCCCGCCCCTGCTCCGACCCTGGTCACGACCCTGATCATGGCCCCGATCATGGCCCTGGTTCTTGCCGCCTGCGGCTCGATTGCCGACACCACGGCCTCGCGGTCGACGGGGCTCGACTGCACCCTGGCGGACCTGCTCGGCGAAAAAAACGCGGCCCGCCTGCTGGCCCAGGAAATCGATTGCAAATCCAAAGCCGCGCCCCAGTACCCGGCCAAGGTCTACTGCTACCGCACCCTGGGCGGCGTCGACTGCTACCGCCAGCCCAACCCCGATGGCGGCCGGGCGTTGCGCCCCGACGGCGTGGCGGCGACGGGCACCGAGGCCGAAACGGTGCCAATCCGGCCGGCCGCCGGCGACGCCGTGGCGCGACCCAAGCCCGTGATCGCGGCCAAGCCGACCAAGAAGCCGGAAGCGGGCGGCGTGAGGAAACCAGCCGCCGAGGGCGCGGCGAAGGAGGAAGCCAAAGCGGCCCAGCCCCCGGCCGGCGGCGGCGCCAAAGACAGCGCCGCCAAGCAGCAGCCCAAGAAAGCGGCCGAGGCCAAGGCCCGGCGGCTGCCGGCGCGCAAGCCCAAGCGGCCGCCGCCCGCCGACGGCAGCGATGACGACGCCGCCGCCGCCGGCGCCAAGCCGGGCTGAGCCCTTGAACTGGGACCCAACCAGCTACCTGGCCTTCGCCGACCAGCGCCTGCGGCCGGCGCTCGATTTGCTGGCCCGGGTGCCGCTGGCGGCGCCGGCCCGGGTCTTTGACCTGGGCTGTGGTGCCGGCAACGTCACCCGGGCGCTGCACCGGCGCTGGCCCGAGGCGGCGCTGACCGGCGTCGATCAGTCGCCTGAGATGCTCGAGCGCGCGCGCCGTGAGCTGCCGGCGGCGAAATGGCAGCAGGCCGACCTGACGCAGTGGCACACCCAGGAGGCCCACCTCATCTACTCCAACGCCGCGCTGCACTGGCTGGAGGATCACGAGACGCTGTTTCCGGCGCTCCTCGCCATGCTCGCCGAGGGCGGCGTGCTGGCCGTGCAGATGCCGCGCATGTTCGATGCGCCATCGCACCGGGCGATGCGCGAAACGGCGCTGGCCGGGCCCTGGCGGCAACGGCTGGAGGCCCTGTTGGGCCCGGCCCCGGTGGCGCCGCCCGATTATTATTACCAACTGCTGGCGCCGCACGCGGCCAGCCTCGACATCTGGGAATGCGAATACCTGCAGGCCCTGGATGGTCCCGACCCGGTGCTGGCCTGGACCCGGGGCACGGCGCTCAGGCCCTTTCTGGCGGCCATCGAGGAGCCCCAGCGCGGCGCCTTCGAGGCCGAATATGCGGCCCGCCTGGCGGCCCTCTACCCGCCGGCCGCCGACGGGCGGGTGCTGTTTCCCTTCCGCCGTTTGTTCATCGTCGCCGGGGCTTGACCCGCGTTTCTCACCGGGTCACGGCGACAAGCTGGCCGCAAATTCGGCATTACACCTTTGCCCCAGCGCTGCTATATCCCTGTTGGCAAGGAATACCACCAGCGACGCCCGCCATGGACCGATTGAACGACATTCTGCTCAAATACGACGCCCGCGTACCGCGCTACACCAGCTACCCCACGGCGCCCCACTTCGGCGAGGCGGTGAATGCCGGCGTCTACCGGCACTGGCTGGCCGGGATCCCCGCCGAGACGCCGTTGTCACTTTACCTGCATGTGCCGTTCTGTTCGCAGCTCTGCTGGTTCTGCGGCTGCCAGATGAGTGTCGTCAACCGCTATCAGCCGGTGGCTTCCTACCTGGATCTGCTGGCGGCCGAGATCGACCTGGTGGTGGCGGCGCTGGGGCCGGGCCGGCCGGTCAGCCACGTGCACTGGGGTGGCGGCAGCCCGGACATCGTCAAATCCGCCGATTTCGCCGCCGTCATGGCGCACCTCGGGCGCCATTTTGCTTTCGCCGACGGGGCCGAGGTGGCGGTCGAAATCGATCCCCGCATCTTCACGCCCGAACAGGCCACCGCGATGGCCGCCGCAGGTGTCAACCGCGCCAGTCTGGGGGTGCAGGATTTCGCAGCCGAGGTGCAGGCCGCCATCAACCGCATCCAGCCCTTTGAGCAGACGGCGGCGACGGTGGCGGCGCTGCGCCAGGCCGGCATCGACGACTTGAGTTTCGATCTGCTCTACGGCCTGCCGAGACAGACGGCGGCAAGTCTGGTCGCCACCGTCGACCAGGCGCTTGAACTGGAGCCCGACCGCATCTCGCTTTTTGGCTACGCCCACGTGCCCTGGATGCGCAAGCACCAGGCCCTGATGGACGAGAGCGCACTGCCCGGCGCCGCGGCCCGGCTTGAACTCTACCAGGCCGCCTCCGGGCGGCTGGTGGAGCGGGGCTTCAGCGCCATCGGCATCGATCATTTCGCGCGCCCGGGCGACGATCTGGGCAAGGCCGGCGAGAGCGGCCGGCTGCACCGCAACTTCCAGGGCTATACCACCGACCAGGCCGATATTCTGATTGGCCTGGGCGCCTCGGCCATCGGGGCGCTGCCCCAGGGCTACGTGCAGAACGCCACGCAAGTGCCCGACTACCGGCGGGCTATCGAGGCCGGCCGACTGGCCACCGTGCGCGGCCTCGAGCTCAACGCCGACGACCGCCTGCGGCGCGACGTCATCGAACGCCTGATGTGCGACCTCAGCGTCGATCTGGGCGCCGTCAGCGCCCGCCACGGCGGCGACCCGGCGATCTTCAGCGAGGCCCTGGTGGCCCTCGAGCCGATGCGGCGAGACGGCTTGGTGACCATTTCCGGCGACCGCGTCACGGTGGCTCCCGCGGGCCGAACCGTGGTACGCTTGGCCTGCGCCGCCTTCGACCGTTACCTGGCCCAAGGCAAGGCTCGCCACTCGAGCGCCATCTGAGGGATCAGGGAATAGCGAACGCGATGACGAATTTCGGCAGCAGGAGGCGGGACAAGCGTAGCGCCGTGACGCTGAGCGCGGATGTGATCTCGGCCGGCGGCAGCGAACATTGCAACGTTATCGATATCTCGGCCGGCGGCGCCAAGATCGAGATCGCCCAGACGCTGGAGCGCGATGCCAGGGTTGAACTGAAGCTCGGCGACGCCGCGCGCTTTCCCAGCCGCGTGGCCTGGAAGCAATCGCCCTATTACGGCCTGCAATTCCAGGGCGACAAGGAAAAGACCGCCGAGACCTTGATGGCGATTGCCGTCTACGGCTCGGCCTAATTGCCCCTGCGCACCAGGGTGCTCTCGATCGCCTTGAGCCGCTGGCCGTCACGAAACCGGTTGAAGGAGAGTTCCAGGCCCTGAGCGCTCAGCGTGCGCCGGTAAACCTGCATCTCGTAGCCCCCTTGGTCGGTGATCAGCAGGGCATAGACGGTCAGGGTCCGGCCCTCGATCTTGGCCCAGACGTAGGGCTCGCCCTTGAGCGGATCCAGCGGCACGGAGCGGCCGAATTTGTTCTTGCGCATGGATGAGGAATAGATCGACGGGCGCACCGAGGGCTTGAAGTCGATGCGGTAGGCCTTGCGCTTGAGCGAGCCGTCGGGGCGCTGGCTGACGGTGGTCCAGGCGACGCGAAATCCCTTGTCCAGCTTTTCGATGGTCACCGCCAGGTCACGCTCCGAGAGGCCGTCCTCGCCGCTCGAGATGGTGCGGCCGGTGTAATTGCCGAGGAAGGGGTCGATGGCCGCGGCAACAGCCTGGCCGGCCCCCAGCGTCAGCAGCAGGGCCAATACCGGCAAGATCAGGAACGTCCCAAAGATTCTTTTCACAGCCATCGACCTTTCGCCCGCGGCAGCGCCCACAAGGTATTCATGGTAGCAACGTTGGCATGGTAGCGGCCTTGGCGGCCATTTCAAAGCGCGGTGATAGGGCTCTTTGCGGCCCGATTTTGCTACAATCGACTGGCAACCCGAAACCTGGGAGGGGAACGGATGATTGATGGCAGACTAGCTGGAAAAACCGCACTGGTAACCGGATCGGGCCAGGGTATCGGTGAAGGCATCGCCAAGGTTTTTGCCCGCGAAGGCGCCGCTGTGGTGGTGGCCACGCGCACCACGAGCAGCGGCCAAGCCACCGTCGACGATATCGTCGGCGAAGGCGGCAGGGCAATTCTGGTGACAACCGATGTCAAGGACGCTGCGCAGATCGAAAATGCTCTCAAGAAAACGCTGGAGAGCTACGGCAAGCTGAACATCATGGTTCACAATGCCGCCTCATTTGCCGGCGGCATGATCGAGGCCTACGCCGAGCAGGATCTCGACGACGCCCTGGGCACCAATCTCAAGGCCGCCTTCAGCCTGGCCAAGGCCGCCATTCCCCATATGAAAAAGCAAGGCGGCGGTCGCTTGCTTTATACCTCCTCGGTGACCGGGCCGCGGGTTGCCATGCCCGGTGCCTCCTATTATGCCGCCAGCAAGAGCGGACTGAACGGCTTTATCCGCACCGCGGGGCTGGAACTGGCGCCGCTGAATATCACGGTAAACGGCGTCGAGCCCGGGTTCATCAAGACACCGGCCATGGACCTGCTGGCCGATGCCGAGGGCCAAAAGGAAATGGCGAAATATATCCCGGCCGGTGAATTCGGCAGGCCCGAAGATATTGCCTACGCCATGCTTTATCTGGCCTCGGACGAGGCCCGCTACGTCACCGGCCAGACCATCGTGGTCGACGGCGGCGTTACGCTGATGGCGCCCGAACGCGACGCCCAAGGATAAGGAGCCAATCCATGGCAAGGGTCCCCTACCTCACGAAATCCGATCTCTCGGCCGATGACCAGGACCTGCTGGCGCGCGATCTCAACATTTACCGGGCGCTCGCCAACAGCCCCGGCGGCGCGCGCAGCTTTGGCGGGCTGGGCCAATACATCCGCCACCAGAGCCCCCTCGATACACGCTTGCGCGAGCTCGCCATTCTGCAGGTCGGCTATCTCACCCGGTCGCCCTATGAATACAGCCACCATATCGAAATCGGCCGCGAATTCGGCGTCAGCGACGACGATTTGCGGGCCTTGGCCGAGGAAAGCGCCGGCCGCCAAAGCTCGCTCGAGCCGCTGGCCCGCACAGTGCTCAAGGCAGCCCGCGAGATGACAGAGAATTTCACCCTCTCGGACGGGACCTATGCAGCGCTGGAGCGCGACCTCGACAACGAATGCCTTACCGATCTGGTGCTGACCATCGCCTTCTACAACGGCGTCGTGCGCCTGCTGGCCAGCCTGCAGATCGATGTCGAGGACAAGTACCTCGGGTACCTGGAGGAGTTTCCCCTGCCCGCTAGCCCGCCGGCCGGGCGATCGGCACCGTGACATCGTCGTCGATGTCTTCGAATCCGATTTCCACTGCCATGCCCATGGCGATTTGGTCAGCCGCCACGTCTCGCAAGCGGCAATTCAGCCGCACGCCCTCGTCGAGGTCGATGATGCCTAGCAAGAGCGGTAACTGCTCCTCGAAAGAGGGGTGGAAGGCGTAGTGCGAGACCGTCCAGCTGTGGACCTTGCCGCGGCCCGAAGCCTCGACCCAGTCCGCCTCCATGGCGTGGCACTGGGGGCAGACAGGTCGCGGGTAGTGGCGTACGGCGCCGCACTTGCTGCAGGTCTGCAGCACCAGGCGGTGATCCTTCAGGGCCTCCCAAAAGGGTTTGCTGTCTTCGTTGGCGGGCGGCAGCAGGGGCTCGACCATGATCAGGCTCCCCGCATGATGGCGACCGAGCCGTCACCCATGTCGCCGTAGCCGGTGACCAGGCCGACTTCGGCATCGGCCACCTGGGCCTTGCCGCCCTGGCCGCGCAACTGGCGCACCAGTTCGACGACGTGGTTGAGGCCGATGATGTGGGCCTGCGACAAGAGGCCGCCATGAGTGTTGATGGGCAGCTTGCCACCTGGGTCGATGTGGCCGTCGTCGATGAAGGGGCCGCCCTCGCCCTTCTTGCAGAATCCCAGATCCTCGAGCTGGCAGAGCACGGTGTAGGTAAAGCAGTCGTAGATCTCCGCCACGTCGATGTCGTCGGGGCCGACGCCGGCCATGGCGAAAGCCCGCGGAGCCGCCTTGGCCAGGCCCAACGTGGTCAGGTCGGGGCGCTGGCTTATGGCGCTGGGCGAATCGGGATGGCCTTCGGCGACGCCCATGATGGTGACGGGCTTCTGTTTCAGGTCACGGGCCCGCTCGGTGGACGACACCACCACGGCGGCGCCGCCGTCACTCTCGAGGCAGCAGTCGAACAGCCGGAAGGGTTCAGAGATCATGCGCGACGACTGGTGCTCCTCCAGCGTCAGCGGCTTCTTCATGATGGCGTTATCGTTCTTCAGCGCGTTGTCACGGGTGTTCACGGCGATGCGCCCGAACTGCTGGCTGGTGGTGCCGTAGAATTCCATGTGGCGGCGCGCCATGGGGGCGTAGAACTGGGCCGGCGCGACAGCGCCCGAGGGCATCTCGTACTCGCCGACGAGGCGGAACTGGGGCAACTGCTGCATACGCATGCCGACCCGGGTCTGGGAATAACCATTGCGGCCCAGCGGGATCAGCACATGATTGGCAACGCCGGTGACAATGGCCATGGCAGCGGCCTGGAGCGCCGCCACGGAGCTCGCCCCGCCCAACGGCGTGGTGGCGGAAAAACGCAGATCCTCGAGACCGAAGTTGGTGGCGAAGTCTTCGGCCACGACCTCGTTGTTGGCATAGGGAATGATGCCATCGATGTCGCGGGGCGATAGTCCGGCATCGGCAATGGCCGTCAGCGAGGCCTCCATCTGCAGCGCCGTGACGCTTTTACCCGAGCCGCGCACATAGGCGGTTTCACCGATGCCGGTAACGGCGCATTTTTCACTCAAGGTATTCATGATGCCCTCCGCTTGCCCCCCGGTATTCAGGTGTCTTCGACAAGAGTGACACGATAGCCGACCCGCGGGAAGTGGACAGAGACGTGGCCGATGCGAGGATTTTCATGCCGGATGGCGATGCTCTCGCGGTCGCAGCCGTGGACCAGCCCCGTGACCTCGGGATCGCCGCCGTCGACATCGGGCACCACGGCGACGCGGCGGCCGGCCAGGGACTGGGGATCCGTGGGGTCGGCAAGCGGCGGTGCCGGTTCTGCGGCCCGGGCGACGTCCAGGGCTTCGGCCGCCGTCATCTCTGTTGGCGTGCCGTGGCCGATGTCATCGACCCTTGTCTCCCAGGCCTCGAGGGACGGGAACTCGGTCAGTAGCTCGGGGCCACCCGACCAGCGCCCGCGCACGAACCAGATCAGGTAGTAACCATGTGTGGACGGCTCCCTGTTGGCAAGGGATTTATTGGACGTTGATGCAGTGCTGGT
>JASLXG010000022.1 GCA_030740435.1 Alphaproteobacteria bacterium
ACCGCAGCGATGATCCGAGACCGAAGAGCGAGAGGATGACTGCACCCCATCTGGTAGCCTCCTTTGATACGAACACAACATCATGTGGAGACACCAGTGAATCAGCACATCCGATTCAATGCAATCTTGAAATGCTCTAGGCACCGGCGCAAAACATGTGGTTGGGAGGGGGAGCGGGTGGCCGGGCGATAGCTAACGTTAGGTCGCCATGCGTTTTTGCCGACGGCGCTCGACGGACGAGGCGATGCGCATGGATTCGCGGTATTTGGCCACCGTGCGGCGGGCGATATCGATGCTGGCGGCGCGCAGCAGTTCGACGATTTTGTCATCCGAAAGAATGGCCTCGGGGGATTCGTTGTCGATCAGCTCGCGGATGCGGTGGCGCACCGATTCGGCCGAGTGGGCGGCGCCGCCGACAGCCGAGGAAATGGCCGAGGTGAAGAAGTACTTCATGGGGTAGATGCCGCGCGAGGTGCTCAGGTACTTGTTGGCGGTGACCCGGCTGACCGTGCTCTCGTGCATGTCGATGACACCGGCTATGTCGCGCAAGTTGAGCGGCTTGAGGTATTCGATGCCGTGGGCCAGGAAGCCATCTTGCTGGCGCACCAGCTCGGTCGCCACCTTGAGGATGGTGTTGGCGCGCTGATCCAGCGACTTGACCAGCCAGTTGGCCGAATTGAGGCGCTCGCTGATGTAGGCCTTGTCCTTGTTCGACTTGGCCTGGCCGCTGATGGTGGCGTGGTACTGCATGTTGACCAGCACCTTGGGCAGGGTGTCGCCGTTGAGTTCGATGTGCCAACCGCCGCTGGGGCTGGGTCGCACGAAAACGTCGGGCACCACCGCCTGGATGATCTCGGAACCGTAGCGCAGCCCCGGCTTGGGATCGAGCGCCCGGATCTCGTTGATCATGTCGGCGATATCCTCGCCGTCGACGTTGCAGAGACGCGCCAGGGCGCCGAGGTCGTGCTTGGCCAGCAGATCGAGGTTGTCGATGAAGATCTCCATGGCCGGGTCGAGGCGATCGAGGTCGGCCAATTGCAGCGCCAGGCACTCGGCCAGGCTGCTGGCGAAGGCGCCGGGCGGATCGAAGCCCTTGAGAACCTCGAGCGTGCGGTCGACACGCTGGCGCGAACAGCCGATCATCTCGGCCACCAGATCGAGATCGCCAGTGAGATAGCCGGCCTCGTCGACGGAGTCGATGAGGTGGACGCCGATCATGCGGTCGACGGCATCCTCGACGTCGACGTTGAGTTGCTCCAGCAGATGGTCGGTCAGCGACAGTCCCTCGCTGGTGTTTTGCTCCAGGGAGTAGCCTGAGTCGCTGAAATCGCTGCGCCCGCCGTGGCTGGGGCCGAAGCCGTCGATGGTGGCGGCGTCGCTGGCGTAGCCGGGCTCCGCCGGTTCGCTGCCGATGGCCTCGTTGAGATCGACGTCGAGCGGCGCCTCGTTCTCCTGCGGCAGGTTGGCTTCGTCGGAAAAGTCGGCCGCGTCAGGTACAACCTGTTCCGCCTCGAGGCCACCTTCGGCGGCTTTATCGGCGCCGTCGCCGTCGCCGGCGCTTTCGCTGTCACTGTCGCTGCTTTCCTCGGGCTGGTGGTCTATGTCGGGGCCGTCACCGCGTTCGGGCTGGTTGGGATCGGCCTGCTCGAGCATGGGGTTCTGCTCGACCTCCTGCTCGACATAGGACATGAGATCTAGATTGCTCAATTGCAGCAACTTGATGGCTTGCTGCAATTGCGGCGTCATCACCAGATTCTGGGACTGGCGAACCTCGAGTTTGGGGGAGAGCGACATGGCCGGTGATCGGGATTACATGCTGAACTGCCGGCCCAGGTAGACCCGGCGAACGTCCTCGTGGGCGACGATCTCGCTGGGCTCGCCCTCCAACAGCACCTGGCCCTCGTGCAGAATGTAGGCACGATCGATGATATCCAGGGTTTCGCGCACATTGTGATCGGTGATAAGCACGCCGATGCCGCGGTGCTTGAGGTGCGAGACAAGGTCGCGAATGTCGGCCACGGCGATGGGATCGATGCCGGCCAGGGGCTCGTCCAGCAGCATGAAGCCGGGCTGGGTGGCCAGCGCCCTGGCGATCTCGACGCGGCGGCGCTCGCCGCCCGAAAGCGCCAGCGCCGGTGCCCTTCTCAGATGCGAGATGGAAAACTCGGCCAGCAGGTCGTCGAGGATCTGTTCCCGCCGGTCGCGCTCGCCCTCGACCACTTCCAGCACTGCCCGGATGTTGTTCTCCACCGTCATGCCGCGGAAGATCGAGGCCTCCTGCGGCAAATAGCCGATGCCCAGACGGGCGCGGCGATACATGGGCAGTTCGGTGACGTCGTGGCCGTCCAGCGTGATGGTGCCGTAATCGGCGCCGATCAGGCCGGTGATGATATAAAAACACGTCGTCTTGCCGGCCCCGTTGGACCCCAAAAGGCCCACCGCCTCACCGCGCTCGACATGCAGGCTGACGTCGCGCAACACCGGCCGCTTCTTGAAGCGCTTGCCGATCTTGTGCGCCTCCAGACCCTGGCTGCGCCGCACCAGCCGCGGGCCCTCTGGGGCACCGTCTGGGGCCGAAGAGCCGGAAAGAGCTTCGTGAGGATTGTCGGACATGCCTTATCACTACGCTGACAGGGTTAACACAACATAACCGGCCGAGCGGATGGTCCGCAACCAGCCCCCGATCAACGTTTCGGCTTCTTGCGCGGCACAAACAGGCCACGCACGCGACCGCCCTTGCCGGAAGCGGCTGGAGCGCCCTCTACCTTGCTCCTTCCGGTTTCCAGGTTCAATACCAAACGATTGCCGCGGATGACGTTGTCGCCGCGCGTCAGCACCACGTTGCGGTCGAGTGTCACGATGCCCCCGTCGACATCGTAAACGCCGCTGTCGCCCTCGGCGGTCTCCTCGGCGGTGGAAAAGAACACCCGCCCCGAAGCCTCGATGCTGGAAATGCCGCTCTCGGCCGAGCCGCCTTTCTTGGTCGGCCGGTAGTGGACCACGAGCCTTGCGGCGCGCAGGCGCATGGTGCCCTGGATGGCCAGGACGTTGCCGCGGAAGATGGCCCGGCGCTGGTCCTGCTGCACCTCCAGCTGGTCGGCGGTGATCTCGATGGGCTGCTCGGTTTGCGCCCGGTTCTGGGCCTGGGCCAGCGCCGCCACCAAAGTGAACCCCAGGGCCAGCAGCCCGGCCGGCCATATTCCGCCGCTCTTCATCGCTGTCCCCCGGGCTGAAGTACCAGCTTGACCTGGCCCTCGAAGATCAGCCGCTGCCCCCGATCAAGGAAGCGATAGCCGCTGGCGCTCAGCACCCCGAAGGGGCCCTGGCCTTTGACCGGTTTGTCGCTGGAAGCGCTGCCGTTAGCCAAATCGACGGTGGACGACTGGGCCTGGAACTCGTACCCGGCGTCGGAGAAGATGTTGACCGGGCCGATAAGATCCAAGGTTTGTTGCTGGCGGTCATAAAGGCCGCTTTCGGCGATCATGGTCAGCCACATGCCGTTCTCGAGCGTCATGTCGGCCTGCAAGGTGCGCAAGTTGACGCGGCCGGGGTCGTCGCTGTCCTGAAGGGCCCGGTCGGCGGTCACCAAAAAGGGCCGGTTGCGCCGGTCGGAGCCCACGAAGCGGGCATTGGTCATGCCCGGATTGCCCTGCTCGTCGCTCTCCAGACTGGCGAAGGAAAGGCGGATGGCCTCGGGATCGCTGTCGCCGCCGGGCCAGGCTAGCACCAGCGCCGTCAGGCCCAGCGCCGTGGCCGGCAGCACGAACTTCATCAAGCCGACGAAGCGGCTGTAGCGCTGGCTCAGGCGCTTGATGGTCCGGCTGCGGCGCACCAGCCGGTCGAGCTTGGCGTTGTCGGCTGCCGGGAGCGTCACGCTAGCGCTGCCCATAGGCCGTTCAGACCACGCCCGCACGCAACAGATCGTGCAGGTGCAGCAGCCCCACCACGGTTCCCGCCTCGACCACGAAGAGGCTGGTGATGGCGCTCTGGTTCATGCGCCCCAAGGCCTCGGCCGCCAGGGCCTGGGGGCCAATGGTCTTGGGCGCAGGCGTCATGATCTCGGCGCAGGCGCGACCCAGCAGGTCGGGCGCCATGTGGCGTCTGAGATCGCCGTCGGTGACGATGCCCACCAGGCTGCCGTCGTCTTCGGCGATGCCGACGCAGCCGAAGCTCTTTTGCGACATGATGAGAATGGCGTCGGCCATGCGGGTATCGGGCGCCGCCAGCGGCACCGCCTCGCCCTGATGCATGAGGTCGCCGACCTTGAGCAACTGGCTGCCCAGCTGGCCACCGGGATGGAGGGCATGAAACTGCTCGGAAGAAAAGCCCTTGCGTTCCAGCAGCGCCACCGCCAGCGCGTCGCCCAGCGCCAGCATGGCGGTGGTCGAGGTGGTCGGCGCCAGGCCCAAGGGACAGGCCTCGGGCGTCGGCGGCAGCTCCAGCGCAACGTCGGCGCTCTGGGCCAATTGGCTGCCCGGGCTTCCGATGATGGCGAGCAGCGGGATGGCAAAGCGCCGGCTGTAGGCCACCAGGTCGTTGAGCTCGGGCGTGCGGCCCGAATTCGACAGCACCACCACGGCGTCATCCTTGGTGATCATGCCGAGATCGCCGTGGCTGGCCTCGCCGGGGTGGACGAAAACCGCCGGGCTGCCGGTCGAGGCCAGCGTCGAGGCGATCTTGCGCGCCACGTGGCCGCTCTTGCCCATGCCACTGACGATGATGCGGCCGGCCACCGCGTCGAGACACTCGAGGGCGGCTACGAAATCCTTGCCCAGTGCCGCCGCCAGCGCCGCCAGGGCCTCGGACTCCAGGCGCAGCACGCGCCGCGCGATGACCAGGTCGTCAGCCTGGCGATCCGGTTTTGTTTCTCTAGCTTCCGCGGCAACCATACCCGCCTCTGGCCCCCTCAGTGGGCGAAGATGTCCTGGTCGGCCCAGCCCGCCAGATCGAGCTCGGCACGGATGGGCACGAAGGCAAAGCAAGTGGCGGCCAGATGGCTGCGCCCCTCGCGCACCAGCCGGGCGTCGAGCTCGACACGCAGCCGGTGCAGGTAGAGCACATCGGCGGCGGCATAGTCGAGCTGCGCCTGAGAGAGTTGCGCCGCCCCCCAGTCCGAGGATTGCTGCTCCTTGGCCAGATCGACGCCCAAGAGTTCGCGGCAGAGGTCCCTGAGGCCGTGACGGTCGGTGTAGGTGCGGGTCAGCCTGGAGGCGATCTTGGTGCAGTAGACCGGCGTGCACAGCACGCTCAGCCAATGGCGGATGGCGGCCACGTCGAAGCGCGCGAAATGCATCAGCTTGACCACCGACGTATCCTGCATCAGCGTCCGCAGCCTGGGCGCCTCGTAGTTGCCGGGCTTCAGTTGCACCATGTGGCAATCGCCGTCGCCGGCCGAGAGCTGGACCAGGCAGAGCCGGTCGCGCCGCGTCTTCAAGCCGGCGGTCTCGGTATCCACGGCAACGCCGTCGGGGAAGCTCAGTCCCTCGGGTAGGTCGCCCTGGTGAAGATGCATGGCCATGACGCGGGTCCCCTCGGCAGGCCGCCGCACCGCGCCGGCAAAGGGTCGGGCGGAACGGCCGGGGAAAGCTTTGGTGCCCAGGAGAAGACTCGAACTTCCACGACCCGAAGGTCACTAGCACCTGAAGCTAGCGCGTCTACCAATTCCGCCACCTGGGCACCGTGAGGCGATCTTGGTACGCGTAGCGGACAGCCCCTGTCAATAAGCTTGTACGGGCCGGCGCGCTAGCCCACATTTCTCGCCGGGTCATGAATGCCGCCCAGGGTCGAGCGCCGCTCAAAAACCGATCCCTGGTTGATCGTTTCAGCCGATGGCGTCTATTAGAGAAGCGCAGACGGTTGCAACGTCTAGGCTGCCTTGGTTGAGCGAATGTTCCTAAGTACGTTCGACATCTTCAAGATCGGTATCGGGCCGTCGAGTTCCCACACCATGGGGCCGATGATCGCGGCCGGGCGGTTCCTGGAAGCGCTTCGGGTTGCGCCATCGGGCCCTGGGCGGACGCCGGCCCGCGTCGCCTGTTCGCTTCATGGCTCCCTGGCCTATACGGGGCGGGGACACGGAACCGACCGGGCGGTCATCCTGGGCCTGATCGGCGAGCAGCCCCAGACGCTGGATCCCGACCGTGCCAAGGTGTTGGAATCCCAGGTCCGGAGCGAGAAACGCCTGCGGCCGACGGGGCTGCCGGAACTCTCGTTCGACCCCGCTACGGACTTGAAATTCGATAACGAATTGGTCTTGCCCGGCCACGCCAACGGTTTGCTATTGCAGGCCTTCGACCTGAGCGGCGACCTGTGCCTGCGGGAAACCTACTATTCCATCGGCGGCGGCTTTGTCGTTAGCGAGGCGGAACTGGCCGGGCTGGAGCTGGCAGCGGACGCTTTGCCCGGGGCCGAAATCGCGGGCGGGTACCCCTATCCCTTCGGCTCCGCGGAAGAGATGTTGCGAATGGGCGGGGATTCGGGAAAAACCATCGCCGAAATGAAGCGAGCCAACGAGCTGGTTTCCCTGGGCGCGGCTGACCTGGACGTACGTCTTGACGGTATCTGGCAGGCCATGAACGACTGTATGGCACGAGGCCTGCTCAATGAGGGCGAGCTGCCCGGCGGTTTGCCTGTCAGGCGCCGGGCAAAATCGATTATGGACCAGCTCGAGGGCGAAAAAGAACGCAACGCTGCCCTGCCCCATGTGGTGAACGATTGGTTGGCGGTTTATGCCATGGCGGTGAACGAGGAAAACGCGGCGGGCGGCCGAGTGGTCACGGCACCGACCAACGGCGCGGCCGGCGTCGTGCCCGCCGTGATGCGGTACTGCCAAGACCATTGCGGTGGCGCGGCAAGCGGGAGCAGAGAAGACTTTCTCTTGACCGCCGCGGCGATCGGCGGGCTGATCAAGCACAATGCTTCGATCTCCGGCGCTGAAGTCGGGTGCCAGGGCGAGGTCGGTTCCGCCGCGGCAATGGCGGCGGCGGGATTCTGCGCCGTCCTGGGCGGCACCAACGAACAGGTCGAAAACGCCGCTGAAATCGCCCTGGAACACCATTTGGGCATGACCTGCGATCCGGTGGCGGGGCTGGTGCAAGTGCCTTGCATCGAGCGCAACGGATTGGGCGCGATCAAGGCGGTAGCGGCGGCATCGCTGGCCTTGCGCGGCGATGGGCGGCATTTCATGCCCTTGGATCATTGTATCGAGGCCATGCGCCAGACCGGCCTGGAGATGAATGCGAAATACAAGGAAACATCGACCGGCGGATTGGCGGTCAATTTTCCCCAGTGCTGAAGACAGGCTTTGCTTTGAGGGCCGGGCGCTTGTCGTTATCATGGCCCCGGCGTGGTGCCCGCGAGCGACCCCTGGAGAACACTATGAACGACGGTCTGGCAACGGTTTTCGGCGGCTCGGGTTTCATCGGCCGCCATATCGTGCGGCGCCTGGCGGCCGAGGGCTGGAGGCTCAGGGTGGCGGTACGCGACCCGGAGGCCGGCAGTTTCCTCAAGCCCATGGGCGAGCCGGGACAGGTGGCAGTGGTGCAGGCCAACCTGCGCGACGACGCCAGCTGCACGGCGGCGCTGGCCGGGGCCGACCTGGCCATCAATTGCGTCGGCCTCTTGTTCGAGCGCGGCGCCCAGAGCTTCGAGGCGGTACATGCCGAGGGCGCCGGACGCGTCGCCCGGGCGGCCGCCGCCGCCGGGGCCAGGCAATTTGTCCAGCTTTCGGCCCTCGGCGCGGCGGCGGATTCGCCGGCCCGCTACGGCCCCAGCAAATGGGCCGGCGAGGAAGCGGTGCGCCAGGCCTTCCCCGCCGCCGCCATCGTCCGCCCCAGCGTGGTCTTCGGACCCGACGACGAATTCTTCAACCGCCTGGCGCTGCTGGCCAGCCTGTCGCCCGTGCTGCCGCTGTTTGGCCCCAACCCCTTCGACGCCGGCAACACGCTTTTCCAGCCACTCTACGTCGGCGACGTGGCCGAGGCGGTGGTGCGCATCGTCGCTGGGCGCCAGAGCGGCGTCTTCGAGCTCGGCGGCCCCGAAATCCTGAGCTATCGCCAGATCATGGAACTGGTGCTGGCCCACACCGGGCGCCGCGCGCTGCTGGTGCCGCTGCCTTTTGCCCTGGCCCGCATGACGGCCTTCTTTTTCGAGCTCATGCCCAAGCCGCTGGTCACCCGCGACCAGCTCAGGCTCATGGAAGTGGACAACGTGGTGGGCCAAGGCCTGCCGGGCCTGGCCGAGCTCGGCCTCAGGCCGACGCCGATCGGCAGCAAGCTGCCCGATTACCTGGCGCGTTTCGCCCGCGGCGGCCTGGCACCCACGGTGGCCTGAAGTTTAAGCATAAACCCAGTAAAGAATGCCGCCGCCCAGCGCCAGGCGGTAGAGCACGAAAATGCCGAAACCGGCGCGCCTCAGCCAGGCCATCATGGCGGCCAGAGCGGCGAGGGCGACGAGAAACGAGAGCCCGGCCGCCAGCGCCGCCTCGAGGCCGAGCACGAAATCGCCGCTAAGGTAGATGCGGGTACCGTCGACCAGGCCGGCGGCGAGGATCACGGGTATCGACATCAGCATCGAAAAGCGCGCCCCATCGATGCGTTCGAAGCCCAGGAAACGGGCCATGGTCATGGTGATGCCGCTGCGGCTGGTGCCGGGCACCAGGGCCAGCACCTGAGCCAGGCCGATGGCCAGGGCCAAGTCCACCTTCATGTGCTCGAGCCGGCGAATGGTCATGCCGGTGCGGTCGGCAAGGAACAGCAAGATGCCGAAACCGATGGTGGTCCAGCCCACCACCTCGGCCGAGCGCAGCGCGGCATTGACGTCGTAGCGCACGAAAAGGGCGCCCACGATCAACACCGGGAGCGTGGCGACGATCAGGTAAAGCGCCAGTTGCGACCCCGGCCCGCCGCGACCCAACACAAGCTGGAAGAAGCCGAGAAAGACCATCCAGGTCTCGCGCCAGAAGTAGATCAACACGGCCAGCAGGCTGCCCACGTGGACGGCGACGTCGATGACCAGGCCCTGGTCGGGCCAGCCGGTCAACGCCGGCACCAGCACCAGATGCCCCGACGAGCTTACCGGCAGGAATTCCGTCAGGCCCTGGACCAGCGCCAGGATGGATATGTGAATCAGGCTCAAGAGCGGATCCCCATCGCTATGCCCCCCCGGTTATAGCAAAGCCCGGGCCTTCTGACTCCCCCTTTCACGGCTTTTGTCGCTCACGGCGGCGGAGCTTCGCTCCGCTGCCTCCGCGGGGGCGCCGCGGTAGCGGCGGGTCGCGGTCGCTCCCGTTGCAATAAAAGACCAAGCAGCAAAAACCACGCTTTTTGTCGGCCCTAAGCCGCCCCCCGATAGGGGGGCGGAGGCCAAGGGCGCGGATGCGCCCGCCCGGTGAGGGTTCAACAAAAAGCCGCGCCTGCGCGGCCGGCCGCGCCGATGATTCCCACAAAACGTGAATCGTTGCGGGATTCGCTCTAGAGTCCGGCCATGCGCATCCTCTATCAGCACTGGCTGTCGCCCGATTGCCGTACCGTGCGGGTGGTTTGCGAGGAAAAGGGTCTGGACTACGAGACCCGGGTGGAAAAGACCTGGGAGCGCCGGCCCGAGTTTCTCGCCCTCAACCCGGCCGGCGAGGTGCCGGTACTGGTCGAGCCCGACGGCGCCGTCGTGGTGGGCGCCGTGGCGATCTGCGAATACCTCGAGGAAGCGGCCTTCGATAGTGCTTTGCCGCTGCTGGGCACGGTGCCGGCCGGCCGGGCCGAGGTGCGCCGGCTGGTCGACTGGTTCGGGCAAAAATTCGCCCGCGAGGTGACCACCTACCTGCTCAGCGAAAAGATCGACAAGCGCTTCATGGGCCGGGGCGAGCCCAGTTCCGAGGCCATCCGCGCGGGCAAGCAGAACATGGGCGCGCACCTCGATTACATCGGCTTTCTCACCGAGCGGCGACGCTGGCTGGCCGGCGAGCACTACAGCCTGGCCGACATCGCCGCGGCCACCCAGCTCTGCTGCCTCGACTACCTCGACGACGTGCCCTGGGATAAATACGAGGGCGCCCGCGACTGGTACGCCCGCATCAAGTCGCGGCCCAGCTTCCAGCCGCTGTTGGCCGACAGCATCCCCGGCCTGCCGCCGCCCAAGCACTACGCCGATCTCGACTTCTGACCATGGCCGGGGGCGATAGCTGCCGCATCCGGGCAAAGGCCCTGGAGCTCGGCTTCGACGCCGCAGGCTTTGCCGCACCGGAGGGCGACGCCGGGGAGGCTTTGCGCGAGTTCCTGGCCCGCGGTTGCCATGGCGACATGGCCTGGCTGGAGCGCCGGATCGACCAGCGGGCGCGGCCGACGGCGCTCTGGCCCGAGGCCCGTAGCGCCATCGTGCTGGGCTCGAATTACGGCCCCCAGGGCGACCCGCTGGCGCCGTTGGCCGAGCCCCAGCGGGCTTTGGTCTCGGTCTACGCCCGCGGCCGCGACTACCACGAGGTGGTGAAAAAGCGCCTCAAGGCATTGGGCCGCTGGCTGGCGGCCGAGTTCGACTGCCAGCTCAAGGTCTTCGTCGATACCGCGCCCTTGATGGAAAAGCCGCTGGCCCAGGCCGCCGCCTTGGGCTGGCAGGGCAAGCACACCAACCTGGTCTCGCGGGAGCTCGGCTCCTGGCTCTTCCTCGGCGTGATCCTGTCGACGCTGGAGCTCGAGCCGGATAGGCCCGAGCGCGACCACTGCGGCTCCTGCCGGCGCTGTCTGGACGCCTGCCCCACCGGCGCCTTCATGGCGCCCTACCGGCTCGACGCCCGGCGCTGCATTTCCTACCTGACCATCGAGCACAAGGGCCACATCCCGGCCGAACTGCGCCCCGCCATGGGCAACCGGGTGTTCGGCTGCGACGACTGCCTGGCCGTCTGTCCCTGGAACAAGTTCGCCCAAGCCAGCGCCGAGGCCGCCTATGCCGCCCGCCCCGAGATCGCCGAGCTCGGGCTGGCCGAACTGGCCGACCTCGACGAGGACGAGTTCAAAGCCCGCTTCCGCCACTCACCCGTCAAGCGAACGGGCCGCCAGCGGCTGGTGCGCAACGCCCTGATTGGCCTGGGCAACGCCGGCGACGCCAGCGTCATGCCGCTGGTCGAAAGCCTGCTCGACGACCCCTCGCCCCTGATCCGCGCCATGGCCGTCTGGGCCGCCCGGCGGTTGCTCGACGGAGCCGCCTTCGCCGGCCTCAGGGACAGTCGCGCGGCCGTTGAAAGCGATGGCGCGGTACGGGCCGAGTGGGAGGCGCCTTGAGAGAATTCAAGCCGCCGTCTCGCGGCCCAGGAACCATTCGACGATGCGGTCGTTTTGCTCGCTCGGGTAGGCGTGGCTGAGGTCGGCGATTTCGCGGTACTCGACCTGGGCACCGGCGGCAGTGAGGGCGGCATTGGCGGTGCGCGCCATGTCGATGGGGAACATCCAGTCCTCGGCCCCGTGGGTGAGGTAGATCGGCACCTCAGCCAAGCGCCGGCGGTCGAGGAATTCCAGCAACATGGGCTGGAAGCTGGCCGATATCGGCGCCAGGTGGCTACACGACGCACCTGCCATCAAGCCGGCCAGGTAGGCGAAGGTGCCGCCGTCGCTCATGCCGGTGAGCAGAATCCGCCCCCGGTCGAGGTTCCAGCGGCTGCCCACGTGATCGAGGATGGCGGCGATGTTGGCGGCGTCCACTTCGGGCTGCATCAACGACCAGGTGCCGCCCCGCGCCGTCGGGCTTATCAAGATCGCGCCCCGGCTACGGGCTTGCTTGAGCCAGGTCCAGAGGAAAGCCCGGCCATGGCCGGCACCGCCGTGCAGCGCCACGATCACCGGATAGGCCGTTTGGGGGTCGTAGTATTCCGGCACGTAGAGGGAAAAACCGCCGCGCTGGTGCTTGGCGTTGTCGGCGTGCATGACGCCCAGGTCCGGGCCGCCGGGGGAATCACCGGCCGCCGCCAGGCGCTGGCGCAGTTCCTCGTCGGCCCGGCCGGCCTGATCGAGAAAAAACATGCTGACCGGGCCCAAATGGCCGGCCAGCGGGTAAAGCGCCTCGGCCGCCCGGGGCGCGAAGCGCAGCGCCCGATAGGCCTGCATCAGGCCCTCGGGGTGGTCGGCGGCGGCCAGGCCGGCGAAGCTCTGGCCCACCTGCTCGGCGGCGGCCTCGATGGGCTGCACCAGGGCGGCGCTTTGCGGCGGCCAGGAAATGCCGCGAAAATCCTCCAGGGCGGCGGCCAGTTCGGATTCCACGGATTTCAGGCCGGCCACCAGATCGCGCAGCCGGGCCGGGTGCAAATGGCGGCCAACATGGGTCAGGGCATCGAGGGCTTGCAGCAGCGGCGGCAGCACCGCGACGACGGCATCGATGCGCTGTTCCACCAGTTCGGGGGAATCGCCGGGCAGATCCTCCGGCGTCTCGGGGGCCGCCATGGCGTGGTCAGTAGTTCATCAGATGCTGGCGGATCTTGCGCCGGTGCGTCAGGCGGTGCTGGGTCTCCTCGGGAAAATCCGTGAGCAGCAACTGGCCCTTGTCGATGAAGATGTCGATCAGGTCTTCGACGATGACCATAATGTCGTCATCGACGCTGGCCAAATAACGCCGCATGGCGCGTTCGCCGCCGCCCTCGGTGACGAAGGCCAACAGCGCCGGATCGTTGCGCGGCACGCTTTCGGTGGCACCCTCGACGGGTTCGTCGAAGACCGCCGAGATCAAACCCTGGTCGTTTCTTTTGACGTAGCGCATGGCCGCTTCCTGTATCGTCGGGGCCCAGCCACCCGCTCCCCCTCCCAACCACCCATCGATGGTACGCTCGGGGTGGTTGGGAGGGGGAGCGGGTGGCTGGGGTCCTAACTCGCGACATGGGTAACACATCTACGTCACGACATGGGTAACAGTTCAAATTATCGGCAGGGAGGAGCTGCCGATGCCTTGGACGGAGACCTGTGCAATGAATGAGAGGATGTGTTTCGTGTCGGCTTATCTTGACGGTGCCGAGAGCATCAGCGCCTTGTGCCGTGAGTTTGCCATCAGCCGCAAGACGGGCCACAAGTGGCTGGCGCGCTATCGTAGCGAGGGCATTGCTGGTCTTGAGGAGCGCTCACGCGCACCCCATGGTAATCCCCGCGCCATGGCGTCGGATGTGATCGAGGCGGTTGTGGCGGTCCGTCTGCGCCATCCGACCTGGGGGCCCGACAAGGTCAAGGCCTACCTGGAGAGGACGGCGCCGGAGAGTTCCTGGCCGTCGGCTTCCAGTATGGGCCGCCAATTTGCCAAGGCCGGCTTGGTTCGTCGACGCAAGCGCCGGGTGCGGACCCCGGGCATGGGGCATCCTTTGGCGCTCTGCCTGGCCAGCAATGATGTTTGGTGTATTGACTTCAAGGGCTGGTTTCTGACCGCCGACGGCATCCAGGTTGATCCCCTGACCTTGAGCGACCAATACAGCCGCTACCTGCTCTGTTGCGAGGCGGTGGGGCGCTGCGATGAAAGCCATGTCTGGCCCCACTTGTCGGCCGCCTTCCTTGAACATGGCCTACCGAAGGTGCTGCGTTCGGACAACGGTCCGCCGTTCGCCAGCCGGGGTGCGGCAGGATTGTCGCGGCTGGCGGTGAAGCTGATCAAGGTTGGCGTGTTGCCTGAGAGGATCGAGCCAGGCAAGCCGCAGCAGAACGGCCGTCATGAACGCATGCACCTGACCCTGAAGCAGGAGACGGCCAGTCCGCCGGCGGACAGCTTGGCGGAACAGCTTGTACGCTTCCGCGACTTTCAACAGGTCTTCAATCACCAACGGCCGCATC
>JASLXG010000023.1 GCA_030740435.1 Alphaproteobacteria bacterium
GCCTGTTGACATTTAAGGGATTCCCAAGAGCGTCAAAAAGTGATTCAAACTTCCTTTTGCAAGGAGGTTTTGATGAACACGGGACGTTTCGTCATCAGGGATGAGGTCTGGGAAAAGGTTTTCCCCCAAGCTATGCCGCAAACTTGAGCCTCGTCGCCACCATGATTGATTTGCGTTAATTGTCAACGGACCCTAGTCCGCGTTCGCTGTCGTCGGGTGCTGCGGCAGGCCGTCGTCGAGTTCGATCCAGGGCAGCTTTTCGGCGCAGTAGACGTGGCCCTGGGGCTCCAGCCCTTCGGGCGCGTCGGCGGTGGCGGCGAAGATGTGGATCTCGCCGGGCCAGCGCTCGGATTGGTAGCTCAGCGAGGTGCCGCAGCGGGCGCAGAAGCCGCGCTGCACCCCGGGCGAGGAAGCGAACGAAGCGGGCTCGCCGCTGAGGTAGACGAGGTTTTGGCGGGCCAAGCCGACGTAAGTGGCGAAGGCGGCGCCGCTGGCGCGGCGGCACTCCCGGCAGTGGCAATGGGCCACCCACAGCGGTTCCTCGGCCCGATAGCGCACGGCACCGCAGAGGCAGCCGCCTTCTATGGTGATGGGGTTATTCATGGCTCAGATCTCCGGATGCACCTGGTGCAGCAAGGGTTTGCCGGCCATCAGGCGTTCGATGTTCTCGGCCACGATGGCGAAGCGGCGCGGCATCAAGCCCTCGGTCCAGCCACAGCAATGCGGCGTCATGACGACGTTGTCGAGCTTCTCGAAGGGATGGCGCGAGGGCTTGACGTCTTCGTTGCCGATGTCGGCGTAGTGGTACCAGACGTCGATCACGGCACCGCCGATGCGGCCCTGGCTGAGCGCCTCATAGAGCGCGTCCTCGTCGACGATGAGGCCGCGGGCGACGTTGAGCAGTACCGCCTGGGGCTTCATCAGGGCCAGGCGGTGGGCGCCGATCAGGCCGATGGTGCTGGGCTCCTCGGGACAGCAGACCAGCACGTAATCGGCCTCCGGCAGCATCTCATCGAGCTCGTCGATGGCGCCCAGCCTGTCCGGCGCCGGATCGAAGTCCCGCGGCCGGCGGGTAACGGCATGGACGGTCATGCCGAAGGCCCGGGCCCGCTGGGCCACGGCCCGGCCGATGTTGCCGTAGCCCACGCAGACGATGGTGCGGCCGGCCAGTTCGGGGCGGAAGGGGCCCATCAGGCGCGGGCTGTCGGACCAGTCGCCGGCGCGGAATTTGGCGTCTCGTGCGGGCAGTTCGACGATGCCCTGCAGGATGGCCGACATGACGTACTCGCTGATGCCGATCTCGTGCTCGAAGGAGTTGCACACCGCGCAGCCCTCGGGCACCGCCGCCATGTCCACCGAATCGAGGCCCGAGTTGGGCAACTGAATGAGCCGGGCCCGCGGCGCCGGCGGCTCTGCGGCATCGAAGCGCACGCTGACGATGACCTCGGCGGCGGCGAAGTGGGCGGCCTGCTGCTCGGCCGGGTCACCGGCCAGGGTGCCGGTAATCTCGATGCGGTCGCCGAAGTGATCGTGCAGCAACTCTCGCCCGCGCTGGGCGATGGGGCCGTAGAGCAGGACCTTCACAGTGCTTGGTCGTCGGTCTCGCCGGTGCGGATACGCACCGCCTGCTCGAGGTCGAGGGTGAAGATCTTGCCGTCGCCGATCTGGCCCGAATGGGCGGTCTCGCGGATGCACTCGACAACCCGCTCGGCCATCTCCGCCGCCACCACCACCTCGAACTTGACCTTGGGCACGAAGTGGACGACGTACTCGGCACCACGGTAGATCTCGGTATGGCCCTTCTGGCGCCCGAAGCCCTTGACCTCGCTGACCGTCATGCCCTGGACACCGAGTTCGGTCAGACCTTCGCGCACCTCGTCGAGCTTGTGCGGCTTGATGATGGCCATGATCAGTTCCATCGCTGCTGCCTTTTGCGCTGTCGCCGAGGGGGCTTAGATTTCGTAGCCCCGTTCGCCGTGAGAAGTGATGTCGAGGCCTTCGATCTCGTCTTCGCGCTCGACTCTAAGGCCCACCAGGGCGGTGCAGATCTTGACCAATACCCAGCTGGCTGCGCCGGCCCAAACCACGGTGGCTGCGATACCCAGGAGTTGGACGCCGAGCGCCTGGCCCACCGTCATGCCTTCGGCCAGGCCCATGCCGCCAAGAACGGGAAGCACCAGGATCGCGGTCAACATGGTACCGGTCATGCCGCCGATACCATGGACAGCGAAGACGTCGAGGGAATCGTCTATTTCGAACTTCTGCTTGACCGCCTGCACGGCGGCGAAGCAGAGCAGTCCGGCGGCGACGCCGATGACCAGCGCCCCGAAGGGACCGACGAAACCCGAGGCCGGGGTGATGGTGGCCAGGCCGGCGATGGTGCCGGTGACCGTGCCGATCAGGCTCGGCTTGCCGAAGCGAACCCATTCCATGACCATCCAGACCAGCGAGGCGGTGGCGGCCGAGATATGGGTCACCAGCATAGCCATGCCGGCGCTTTGGTCGGCGGCCAGGGCGGAGCCGGCGTTGAAGCCGAACCAGCCGACCCACAGCATGGCGGCGCCGATCATGGTCATGCCGGGATTGTGCGGTGGCTTGACCTCGCCCGGGAAACCGACGCGGCCGCCCAGTGCCATGGCGACGACCAGGGCCGAAACGCCGGCCGTGGTGTGCACCACGATACCGCCGGCAAAGTCCATCACGCCCATTTCAGCCAGCCAGCCGCCGCCCCAGACCCAGTGCGTCACCGGGGCATAGACGACGATCAGCCAGAGCGCGCTGAAGAGCATGACGGCGCCGAATTTGATGCGTTCGACATAGGCCCCGACGATCAACGCCGGCGTGATGATGGCAAACGTCATCTGAAACATGAAAAAGACGGATTCGGGAATGCTGCCCGAGGCGGCATCGCTTCCGACCCCGGCCAGGAAGGCCTTGCCCAGGCCGCCGATCCAGGCGTTGGCGCTGCCGCCATCGCTGAAGGCCAGGCTGTAGACCCCGGCGTACCAGAGCACCGAGGCCAGGCAGGCGATGACGTAGCAGTGCATCAGCACCGACAGCACATTTTGGGTCCGCACCAGGCCGCCGTAAAAGAGCGCCAACCCGGGCAGCGTCATGAACAGCACCAGCGCCGTGGCGGTGATCAGCCAGGCCGTGTCGCCGCTGTCGATAGCGCTTGCCGCCAGCGCCTGGTTCGGCAGCAGCACGAGTATTGCCGCGACCCAGAACCCGGCGCGCCGGCATTTAGTCAATAGCTGTTGCACGGTTTTTCGCCTCCCCCTTTTTTTTGTCGGCGGCAATTGAAGCAGAAACGGCCCGTCGCTTCAATTGCGCGCCAGCAGAACCCGCAAAATCCCCGCCAAACTGCCCTCTTCGAGATACCTTATGCCGAGCACGCCGCCGGCCATGATGGCCAGCCAGGCCAGCAGCGATCCCAGGGCCAGCGTCGACATGCCGGTGATGCCCTGGCCGATGGTGCAGCCCAGCGCCAAAATGCCGCCCACCCCCATCAGCGCCGCGCCGATCAGGTGGCGCGCCATATCCTCGACGCCGGCGAAGGCCTCGAGGCGGAACTCGCGGCCCAACAAGGCGGCCGCCAGGGCGCCGGCGATGACGCCGCCGATCAGGCCGACGCCGAAGTTGACGGTGGCGCCGGTGAAGGTCATCAGGTACTGCACGCTGTCGGCCGTCGAGGAGACGAAGGTCACCGAAAACAGCGGCACCGGGTCGAACTCGTCGTTGCCGATGACGCCGGTGATCAACCAGCCCGCCGGTACCGTCAGGCCGACGATCAGGCCGGCCGCCAGGTGGCGCGGCGAGCGCCGGAATTGGGCGTCCTTGAAACACCACCAGGCCAGAGCCCCGGCCACCACGATGGTAAGGCCGCTGCGCAGCACGCCGTCATCGAGGCCGCTGGCCGCCGCCAGCAACTCGACGATGCCCTGCGACGAGAAACCCGCCGCGCCCAAGTCGATCATGGTGGCCGCCTCGAGCTCGACCCGGGCCAGGCCAAGGAGGCCCCGCAGCGTCATGTAGGCGAAGACGCCCATGACCAGGGCGACGACCAGCGATTTGAGATTGCCGGCCCCCAGCCGCACCAGGGTGCGGTTGCCGCAGCCGCCGGCCAGCGTCATGCCGAAGCCGAACAGAAGCCCCCCCAGGATGGCGCCCAGCCAGCCCAGGTTGGGGCTCAGGTAGATCGACTTGCCCAGATCGACCAGACCGGCACCGTGCAGCCCCTGGCTGGCCACCAGGGCCGTAGCGATGGCCAACAGCCAGGCCCGCAAGCGGTTGTAGCTGCCCATCAGCACGGCGTCCGAGATGGCCCCAATGGTGCAGAAGTTGGTGCGCTGCACGGTGGCACCGAGGATGGCGCCGAGCGCCAGACCCCAGGCCGCGACGATGGTGGTGACGGGAATCTCGTCCATGCCGGCGCCCCCTTTGCTGTGCCGCCGCTTGTACGCACAGGGCAATTCTTCGAGGTATTTATGCCGAGGTATTTATAGGGAGGGCAGCGTCCATGACAAGGGTGGTACTGAAGGTAAAACGAGGCTCGGCCGCGCAACATTATTGCTCGCAACGTCGTGACTATCGCATAATATTCTGGTTTGCTAATATACTGGCTGGATTGGTCTCATATGACCCGGCCGGTGCTGTCAGTGCCGGCCTCACCTGCGCACCGGGAGGGGAGCGAAACGATGACCGACACGACCCTGGAAAATGCCAAAAGCATGTCCCTGATCGTCACCAAGGGCAGCCTGGATTGGGCCTATCCGCCCTTCATTCTGGCCACCACGGCCGCCGCCATGGGGCTCAACGTCTCGATGTTCTTCACCTTCTACGGCCTGACGCTACTGAAGAAAAAGCTCGATCTGGGGGTCACGGCGCTGGGCAATCCGGGCATGGAAATGCCCATGATGGGCATGCATATCGGCATGCCGAACGTGATGTCGATGATCCCCGGTGTCGACGCCATGGCCACGGGCATGATGAAGAACCTGATCAAGAAGAAGGGCGTCGCCTCGATCGAGGATCTGCGCACGGCGGCCGTCGAGTCCGACGTCACCATGATCGCCTGCCAGATGACCATGGACCTCTTCGAATACGATCTCGACGACCTCATCGAAGGACCCGAGCTGGGCGGCGCCGCAACCTGGGTTGAGATGGCCACCCAATCCGACATCAACCTTTTCACATAATTGCCAGCTTTTGCCCCTGGGGGAGCGGCTGGCCGGGATAAATCTTGAAATGCTTTAGACCTTGCGGAATACCGCGCCGGCCAGCCATCCCGCGGCCAGGGCGATGAGGATGGCGGCTAGGCCGTAGGTTGCCGGCTGGCTGTGGGCGAAATCGAAGACCGCACGTTCGAGGCCGGTCTTGCGCACGAAAAGCGGCGTCATCTGGGCACCGACGATGTGGCCGTCGCGAACGACATAGATTTCCGCGGTATAGGATCCCACCGGCGTTTTGGCGGGAAACTGCACCTTGGTGCGGAACAGGCGGTTGCTGAGGAAGGCGACCTTGCCTTCTTCCTCGCGAAAGAACCCCTGCTTCTGGTGGTTGCGGATCAGGGCCTCGCGAAACGACACCGCCTCTAGGGGATCGACGCCCTCGGCCTCGAGGATCAGGTTCTCGACGCCGATCCGTTGGCGCGCCAGCACCCTGGCCGAGGCGATGTCGGCCAGGATGCGGTTGGCATGTACGGCGTAATAGCCGGGAACCTTGACGAAGGTGGCGGAATCACGATTGATCCAGATGCCGCCGATGCGCCGCTTCTGGCGCACCAACACGCGCTGGGGCGGCCCGCGCACCACGACGATGACGTCGCCGCCCTCTTCGCGGGCGCCAAACAGCAAGAGCTCGGCCCCGGCATAGCTCGATGTGATAGCGATCAAGTGCGACGAAAGATCGGCCACCAGGTCCTGGGCCGCCGCCGGGCGCAACGGCGAAATTAGCACTGGGGCCAACAGCAGGCAGATGAGGCCGGACCGGGCCAGCATCACTCACCGCCCCGGAGCGGCAACACGGTGTAGAGATCGTCGGGCGTGACCACCAGATCGAAGGCCAGCTTGGCGCAGACCGCCAGCACCAACAGCGCCAACAGGCCGCGCAGTTGCTCGCCGCGCAACAGCGCTCCCACCCGCGTTCCCACCTGGGCCCCGACCACGGCGCCGGCCAGCAGCAGCATGGCCAGCATGACATCCACGGTCTGGTTGTTGATCGAGTGCAGCAACGTCACGTTGGCCGTGACGAAGATAATCTGAAAGAGCGAGGTGCCGACCACCACCGAGGTCGGCATGCCGATCAGGTAGATCATCGCCGGTACCATGATGAAGCCGCCGCCCACGCCCATGATGGCGGCCAGGAAGCCGACCACGGCGCCGACGATGAGTGGCATGATGACGCTGATATAGAGGCGCGATTTGTGGAAGCGCATCTTGAAGGGCAGGCCGTGCATCCAGTGATGCTGATGGGCCTTGCCCAGGTTGCCGCTGCGGCGCCGCCGCATCAGGGTGCGCGTGCTCTCGACCGCCATCAGCGCGCCGATGGTGCCGAGGAAGACGACGAAGGCCAGCGAGATGACCAGATCGATCTGGCCCAACTGGCGCAGCTCCTTGAAGACCCAGGCACCCAGCGTCGAGCCGACGGCGCCGCCGACCAGCAACACCCCGCCCATCCTGAGATCGACGTTGCCCCGCCGCCAGTGCGCCAGCGCACCCGAGACCGAGGCGGCGATGATCTGGTTGGCCTCGGTGCCCACGGCCACGGCCGGCGGCACACCGATGAAGATCAGCAACGGAGTCATGAGAAAGCCGCCGCCGACCCCGAACATGCCGGAAAGAAAGCCCACTCCCGCACCCATGCCCAGCAGCAGGAAAATGCTGACGGACATCTCGGCGATGGGAAGATAGATCTGCATCCTAGCTGTCTAATGCGGTACTAGCGGTACTAGCGGTACGGACCCGGCCAACAACGCCGCCAGGCTTGCGCAGGAAAGTTTTCCGTGTGGCGGCGTCCCCGTTCTCAAGTCCCCACCGCTCGGCCGCCGCCAGCCGGGTTGCAGGTTGCTCGATGTCTACTCGGCAGCGATGCCGGGGTCAAGCGGGCCGTCTTCGCCGCCCTCGCTCTCGCTTTCGCAAAACAGACCGTAGAGTGTTTCGATGACCGCCGTCGCATCGTTGCCGACCAGCGAATAGTGGATGGTCTGGGCCTGGCGCCGCGTAGTCACCAAGCTGTCGTTGCGCAAGCGCGCCAGATGCTGCGACATGGCCGACTGGCTGAGGCCGATCAGGGACTCGAGCTCGCTGACGCTTTTTTCGCCATCCGCCAGTTGGCACAGAATCAGCAGGCGGTGCTCGTTGCTCAGCGCCTTCAGCAGGCGGCTGGCACGCCGGGCATTTTCCTGCATGTCGTCGATCTGCATGGCGCTAGTCTCAATAAATAGGGCAGTCAAGTCAATCGGCAGTCGTTGCAGCCCGATCGAATCTTCGTGAAATCTTGGTGATTTCCTTGGCGCTACTGGGCCAAGCATTCCGGCCCCGTCCCGGACCTGCCTTGTCGCCGGTCAAGCGGCGGCTATTTTTTCGCGGCAAAAATTCCCGAGGCCTTGTAGTCGGTGCCGCTGAGCTGGAAGTGGCCGCCCATCTCGGCCGCATCGTCGCTGCTGCTCTTCATGAAGGAGCCCAGGAACGAGCCCGAGTGGCTGGTCCCGGTGATCGAGCCGGAGAAGGTGTTGAGCGACGTGGAATTGGCCGCCAGGGTGGCACCGCCCAGGGTGTAGTCGCTGCCATCGAAGCTGTCGAGATGGCCGGTCGAACTCGAGGGGCTGGAGAAATTCATGGTGTAGCTCCACTCGCCCACCGCCTGGTAGACGTTGGGCGTGGTGCCGGCGATCACCGTGCCGATGGCGTGGCCGGTGTAGGTGGCGCTGCCGGTAAGCGCCGAGATGGCGGCGTGGGTAGCGATCTCGCCGGCCACCCAGTTGCCCAGGTGGAGCGCCCGCTCGCTGCCGTCCGAGAGTTGGAAGGAGCCGCCCCAGAAGCCCCACACCAGGTACTGGCAGCCACAGAGCGAAACGCCCGAGGGGATGAAACCGCTGCCCGTGAGCTGGCTCTCGTCGGCCGTGACCAAATACATTTCCTCGTCCGATACGGTTTGGGCGACGCTGCTGACGGTGAAGCTGACGGCTTGCGTCGAGGTGCCCGTCTCCAGGCCGGCGCCGAAGTTGAAGTCGTCGATGAAGGCGCTTTCGCCCGACGAGGTGGTGGTATCGCCCGAGAAGGCCCCGGTGTCGTGGTCGCCGAAGTCCGCGTCCAGTTCGTCGAAGGTGGAGGAGAAGGAGTCGCCGATGTCGATCGAGGCCTGCACTTTGTTGGTGGCGATGCTGGTGCTGATGTCCACGTCCTCGGGGTCCGGGTTGCGCCGCCCGTGCCAGCAGTCGTAGATGTCCACCACGCCCGCGGCGTCCTGGGCCGCGGGGAAGTGGGCCACGGTGTGCACCAGCAGGCGCGCCACCCCACTCCGGCAGGTCTTCCAGGCGCGCTCCACCTCGGGGTCGTCGGCCACCTTCCGCAGCATGCGCAGCACGTCGGCCACCCGCCGC
>JASLXG010000024.1 GCA_030740435.1 Alphaproteobacteria bacterium
CTGGCTTAGCCGGACCTCCGCCTCGCGGAGCTTGCCGATAATCTGCTCAACCGTGTGATTCTTCTTCGCCATTTTGCCCTCCTTCAAGCCAACCCAATCCTAACATCCGGGCTGGACCAGTTTTCGGGGGGCAGGCCACCCAGGCGCTGGAGGTTGCTCTCGAACGCGGCTACCTCGACATCAAGCAATAGGGATCGACAACCGAGTCGTTTCAGGCCCCCAGCGTGGCTTGCTCGCCGTACCCCCAAGCAGCGGACGCCCAAGCGTCGAAAGCGGAAGTGCCGCCTGAGCGCTGGACGAGGTGGGGCGGCGACTTTGCTCAGTCCGCGTCTTTGTCCTCGGCGTCCCAATCGAACAGCGCCGGCTCCTTGGCCATAAAACGCTTGACCGCGGCCTTGTGGTAGGCCGTCTCGCGCAGCTCGCCCTGGGCGCCCACCTCGAGGAAGCCCATGGTGCGCACGTCCTGATGCAGTGACTGGTTCAAGAGCTGCTTGGCGTTGCGGATGGCGTCGGGCGAGGCGTTCTGGAAGCGCCCGGCCAGGGCGCGGGCGGCGGCCGGCAACTCGTCGGCCGGGTGGATGGCATGCACCAGGCCGATCCGGCGGCCCTCCTTGGCCCCCACCACGCGGGCCGAATAAACCAGCTCCTTGGCCATCGAAAGCCCGACGGCGCGGGGCAGCGTGTAGAGAATTCCCAGATCCGGCACCAGGCCGATGCGGCCGAAGACGCAGCAGAACCGCGCGCGCTCGCTGGCCAGCACGAAATCGGCGCACAAGGCCAGGCCCAGCCCGGCGCCGAAGGCAAAACCGTCGACCGCGGCGATGACCGGCTGCGACACGTCGATGAGATCGGGGATCCAGTCCCGCGCCCGGTGCAAATTGGCGTTGCGCTCAGGGAGCGGCCTATCCAGCCCCTCGACCATGGCCTTGACGTTGCCGCCCGAACAAAAGGTGCCGCCGGCCCCGGTCAGCACCAGCGCCCGGATATCCTTGTCTTCCCTGAGCCGCTTGATCAGGGCCGGAAAGTCGTTGGCGAACATGGCCGGCGTCAGCGCGTTGCGTTCCTGGGGATTGTTGATGGTGAAAACGGCGACGCCGTCTTCGACCTCGAAGGTGCAGTCGGTGAAGGTCATGGTTTCGCTTTCGTTTCTACCCGCCACCCACGTTGCTGCGCCCCGCCAGCAGGTCTTCCAGGGCGTCGGCCACGGCGGCGTTGGCTGCTTCCGAGCCTATGGTGATACGGACGAAGTCGTCCAGGCCGTAATCGTCCATGGCGCGGGTGAGAATGCCGCGGCGCGCCATGTGGTCGATGGCGTCCTGGGCCGTCCGGCCGGGAGTGCTGGGGAAACGTACGGCCAGGAAGTTGGCGGCGCCGGGCAGCGCCTCGAGCCCCAGCGGCGCCAGTTTGGCCCGCAGCCAGTCACGCCGCGCCGCCGTCTCGCGGGCCACCATGGCAACGAAATCGAGATCGTCGAGCGCCGCCACGGCCGCCGCCTGGGCGATGGCGTTGACGTTGCCGATGCCGCGCATGGGATTGAGGGCCCGGATCATGGCCTCCGGACCGTAACCCCAGCCGACGCGGAAGGCGGCCAGGCCGAAGGCCTTGGAAAGCGTGCGGGTGACGACGACGTTGGGGCGTCCGCCGATCAACTCCAGGCCATCGTCGTAGCTTTCGTCGTCGACGAACTCGGCGTAGGCCGAATCGATGATGTAGACGATGTGCTCGGGCAGCGCATCCCTGAGCCGCACCAGGTCGTCCCGGCTCACCCAGGTGCCGGTGGGATTGTTGGGATTGGCGACGCAAACGATGCGGGTCTTGTCCGTAACGCGTTCGAGCAGGGCGTCAACATCCAAGGTGAAATCGCGCTCGGGTGCCGTTACCGGCGTCGCCCCGGTGCGCAGTGCCATGATGGGGAACTGGATGAAGGCGTGGCGGGAAAACAGGATTTCGTCGCCGGGCCGGGCATAAAGCCGGCCGATGGCATCGAGCACCTCTTCCGAGCCGTTGCCGCAGATCAGGCGTTCGGGCTCGAGGCCATAGCACCGCCCGATGGCCTGGCGCAGCTCAAGGCTGCCCGGGTCGGGGTAGATATTGGGCCGCTGGCAGCGTGCCGCCGCCGCCGCGGCCACCGCCGGATTGGCGCCAAAAGGCGATTCATTCAATGAAAGGTCGAAAATAACCTCTTCCGGCGCCACCGGAGGTTTTTTGACGACTTTTGTGCCGGTGTCCGGAACGTAAGGCTGGGGGCCGGATTGTGATTTTTTTTCCTTCATCATGACGAATTACGGCACCTGAGGCCCGCCGACAAGGAAATTTCCGCTCTAAACCTTTCATAGGACCCAGTATCCTCCCTGGGCGCGAACTGGCGGGCGCCTCCGACGAGGGGGCGCCCGTCGCCTTTTTCAGGCCGGGGAACATGAAACGAGGGAACGACGATGCACGACGGCCAACATAGCAACGCCATGACCGAGATCGCGCTGGCCCTGGCCATGGCCTTCTTCAGCATCATGGTTCTGACCATGGTGTCGATGGGGGCCGGGCTGCAGGCCGGCGCGGCACCGGCCAGCGATGCCGGTATGGCGCTCAAGCGCTCGGCCGGCGAATCCGCCCGGGGACGGCCACTGCCCAGCGAGGCGGTGCTGGTGGTCCACTACGGCGGACGCTTTCTCGATGCCGAATTCAGGCCGCTCGATCCGGCCCGGATTACCGGCACCGTCGTTCTGGCCATCGCGCCCAACTTGACCATGGTCGAGGCCATTGCCGTGCGCCAACGGCTGGCCGTTGCCGATCTCACCGTCACCACCCTCGACAACCGTTGGATCGAAGCCCTGAAGGAGAACTCGAAATGACCACTCACAGCACAATAATCGGCGCCACCATGGGCGCCACAATGGGCGCAATAGCCGCACTGGCCTTGATGGTCGGCCCGGCCCAAGCCAACGTCGGCAACCCGCCCAGCCGCGCCGAGGTCAAGCGCATGATCGTGCAGGAAGCCGAGGCCACCCGGGTGCCGCCGGCCTTGGCCTTGGCCCTGGCGAAAGTCGAATCCGATTTTCAGGCCAACGCGCTTTCCAGCGCCGGCGCCCGCGGCGTCATGCAGATCATGCCGCGCACGGCGATCGACGAATACGGCATCGATCCCGACGAGCTTTGGGATCCCCGCCTCAATATCCAGATCGGCATCCATTATCTAGAGAGCTTGAGAGAGCGCTACGGCGGACGCTGGGAGCTGGCGCTGTCGCACTACAACGGCGGCACGTTGCGCGGCCAAGGTGGCGAAGCCGTGGCACACAGCTACACCCAGCGCTACGTCAAGAGCGTGCTCAACTGGCAGCGCCGCTATGCCGAGCAGCACCGTGTCTGGCAGGTGGCCAAGATCGAGAAGGAGGGCTGGCAGCCTGCCCGCACCCGCCTCAAGCGCTCGGGCAAAAAGGGTGTCGTGGACTGGGCCGAGGAGGCCGACAATTATGCCCGCCCGGCGATCGACGAGCCTATGGCCGGGGCCAAGAAATGGCAAAAACCCCGCCGCCAGGCCCAGGCCAGGTTCCGCTGGTATCCTACAGAGCGGGGCATAAAGCGGGCTCGGGTGCGCCGGGCCGACGATCGTCGCCACGACTTTGACGACGACATCGAGCAGCGCCGGCGCAGCAACCGCCACCGCCTCGACGACTTCACGGCGCGCGTGCCGCAGTCACCGCCCAAGTCGTAGGCAGCAGGATGAGCGATCATGAACATGTTGCCGTTCTCGTCCCTGTGGCGTCTGCTTCTGCTGCTGGCACTGGCCGGGCTCGGTTCGGGGCTTCTGGTCCCGGCCGGCCCGGCGGCGGCACAAGGGGTAACGACGGCGGCCGAGCGCCAAGCGGTGCGGGCCCTGGTGGTGGCCGAGGCCCGGGCCATGCGCTTTCCCGTCAGCCTGGCTTTGGCGGTGGCGCGTGCCGAATCGGACTTCGACCCCCGCGTCGAGAGCCACATGGGCGCGCGTGGCGTGATGCAGATCATGCCCCGCACGGCGGCCGAGGAATACGGCATTCCGGCCGACCTCTTGTGGCAGCCGCGCCTCAACGTACGCCTCGGCATCCATTTCCTCAAACGCCTGCTGCGGCGATACCGGGGGCGGACGGAGCTGGCACTTTCCTACTACAATGGCGGCTCGGCGGTGGGGGATCTTCCCCACGCGCGGGTAATGCCGGCGACACGCGACTATGTTCGCAAGGTGCGGCGCTACCAACGCCAGTATCGCCGCGAGATGCTGAACGAGAGCACCCGGTTATGGACGCGAAGCAGGCTACGGCCGAGATATTGGAGGCCGGCAAAAGCGGCGAACTGAATGCCGCCTTTCGCTGCGTCGCCGAGGCCACGACGCTGCAGGGCGAGGCGCGCTATGGGCCGCGGGTATGCCGCCACCTGGCCCGCCTGATCGTCTGCCGGACCTACGCCGGCACGGTGCTGCAGCTTTGCCACCTGATCGTCGCGGCCGACGCCTGCGGCCAGGGCCGGGGGCGTTACGAGAACTTCTTCTTCGGCTGCGAACCCGCCAGCCCGGCTGCTTTCGTGGGCCATATCGACGCCACCCTGGCCGCCGGCGGCTGGCGCCGGTCGGGCTTCGAGCGTGGCGAAAACGGCATCATCGTGTCTTACCGGGACGGCGTCTTCAACGTCGAATTCGGCCGCATGCCCTTGCTGGCGGCGCTCTTTGAGTTCCTCATCGCCACCGTTTCCTATGCCGAGATCGAGGCCATCATTGCCACCATGCTGGAGCAGCCTGAGAGCCAGGACGCCGTCGCCGCCGCCGCCAGCGGCATCGAGGGGTTGTTGTATCGCTATCTCAACCAGCACCTGCCCAGCGTCCAGAATCAGACCAAGTTCAGCCTCATTCTCGACTTCTTCAAGCGCCGCACGGCGGCCGGCGGCGTCATCATCGACGACGCCACGATCCTCGAATTCTGGCAGGAAAACGCCTGCCTCGACGAGGGCCGCGGCAATTTCCGTCTTTTCCGTACCGTCAGCGACGCCTTTGTCAGCTTCCGCCGCGCCCTGCAGGCGGCCCAAGAGAAGGCGGCGGCGGAAGCGGCACTGCCTTTTGGCGGCGACCGCGAAGCCGGAGAGATCGATCCCGAGGTGTTGCTGGAACTGGCCGCCACGGGCGACGACTGGCGCTCGCCGCTCGAGGTGCTGGCCGAGGAGCCCGCGAGCCGCGTCAAGTTCCTCAACAACCAGGAGACCGAGGCCCTGGAGGCATTGATGACGTACGGTCCCGTGGCCCTCGTCTTGCCGCTGTCGCTGCTGCGCTGCGAGGTCTTCGGCCGCAGCCAGCGCCGCATCACCCAGGCCCTGAGAAAAAAACGCAAGGCCGCCGTCCCCGACCTCATCACCTGCCGCGAGACGCCGGATTACGGCGCCTGGTGCGGCAGCTTGGCTGTCCTCGAGGAACATCTCGAACAGATCATCAAGGCGGCGCTCCACGTCATGCTCCGGCCGGCCCGTGAAGACGTGATCAAAATCGCTCCCGCCAACGATTACGAGCACTCTTCGGAGCCGCCCCTGGATAAGGCTGCCATCGCCGACGTTTTGGCCGAAGCGAAACAGGCTTTCCGCGGCTTTTCGCGCCAGGGTTTCGACGAGGGCAGCCTCGACGACGCGGACGTAGTCGCCGCTTTCGAAGCCGGCGTCGACGCCCTGGTGGCGAGCAAGGAGCAGATCGGCGTATTCCTCGAGAGGCTCGCCAGGATCGATGCTGACGAGGTCGATCTCGGCCACTGGTTCGAGCAGGATCGCAAAGTGTTTGCCGGGCAGTTCGCCCGGTTGTACGGAGAACCGTCATGAGCGAAACCATTCCCTTGCCCAAGAAGGACCGCGAGCCCCTGGCGGCCCGTCTCTTCGACGTCTTCGAGAGCGAACAAGAGTTGCGCCGCCAGCCCGAGCCGCCCGAAAGCGAACCCATCGCCTTCAGCCGGCTTTATGCCTACGCCACCGGCGCCCGTGCCGAGGACGCCGAAGTGGCGGCGGCGCTGGCTCGCGATGGCGGCTTGCGAAGAGACTTCCAGCGCCTTTTGGCCCGCGCCGCGCCCTACTACATGCCCCAGGTGGCGGCTGCCAGCACGGGCCCCGTCAGCGAGCGTGTGGGTGCCGGCTGCCGTATCCGGCTCGAGCCTTCGAAGGCCGAGGCGGGGCAGGTCTACGTCATCGTCGAGCTCGATGACAAGGAGGCCCAGCCCGGCACCATGTTCGTAGTCGACGGGGACGGCGAGGGGGACGGCGAGGGCTGGACCCAGCGTCAGGCGCTGCCGCCGGCCCGCGACGGCGTCATCCAGATCCTGGCGGCCGAGGGCTCCGAGCTGGTCAGGGGGCTTGGCAACCTCAAGAGCGAGGTCTATCTGCGTTGATGAAGGTCAGGGTCTACGTCGGCACCACCGAAGGGCCGGTCCAGGTCGAGCGCATCACCCGCGAGGCGGCGCCGCAATCCGCCGTCTGCCTGGGCCGCAGCACCCGCGTCTTGCCCATGAGCACGGGCTACGACGCTTTCGTGCGGCCGCCCTCGGGTGTCATCGAGCGCGAATTCGGCCCCTTCGACGCGGGCGGCTTCCGGCTCGACGTCTCGGGCGCCATCGGTCAGGGCGAGAGCTGGCAGCTGGGCATATTCGTGGCCCATGCCCTGGCCGCCAAGGGGCAGTTGGCCTCGCCCTCGGATCGGCCCGACCGCGTCATCTGGCTCACTGGCGAGGTCGACAACGACCTGGCGGTGCAGGCCGTCAGCCATGTCCGCGACAAGCTGCTGGCGGCCCGCGAGGAGCTGCAGGCGATGACCGAAATGGGTGTGCCGCTATCGCTTTTCGCGCCCGTGGAGAACTGCGCCGCCATCGCCGACATGGCCGACGAGGTGATCGGTGTGCGCACCACGGACCAGGTGTTGGCGGCCCTCGAGGCGCCGCTCGTGGTGGCGTCAAAAGCCGGAGATCCGGCACCCCAGTCGACCAGCAGTCGCTTTTGGTTGTTGGGCGCGGTCGTGCTGGTGGCCGCCCTGACGGTGACGGCGCTGCAGCTTTTTGGCGTGCTGGAACGCAAGAAGCCGCCCAAAAGCGTTCCCCCTCAAGCCCAAAGCCAGGAGGCTCCGCCGCCCAAGCCGGTGGTAGCGACAGCCAAACCGCAAGCCAAACCCGGGTCCAAACCTGAAGCGGCGGCCGTGCCGCTGCCGCCGCCGCTGCTGATCAGCATCATCGAGCGCCGGGAGCCCGAGAAATCGACTTGCGCGGCGGTCCATTTCCGCACCAAGCAGCCCACCACCCGACCGGTCGCTGGTGGCGAATCGGGCCTTGTGCCCAGCCGCCACGAGGGTCTTTGCGGCCTGGCCTTCGAGGTGGTCACGTCGAAACCGCTTTACGTCAGCGCCGCCCTCGAGATGTTGGCCGGCCGCTTCATCAAGTCAGAGGTGCCCAAGCCCGCCGACCTCGACGGTGCCCGCGCTTTCCAGGGCCGCCGCAGTTGGCTGATCGATGTGCCGTCCCGCCATCCCACGGCGTTGGTCTATCGCCTCATCGTCATCGCCGGGACCGAGCCGCTGGCCGGGCTCAGGCTGCCCGCCGGCCCGCGCCGCCAGGCGGCGCTCGCGGAGATGCGCGAGAGGGGCCTGATCGTCGAGCTGCTGGAGCACCAAGTGGTACGTTGAGGGGTCTCGGACCCCTGGCCTAAAGCGCCCGATCGGCGCATCATAGCGGCAGGAGGAAGTCGTGCGACGGATATTGCTCCTGATATCGATCTTCGCTGTGTTGCCGGCATTTCCGGCGGCGGCGGCCGAGGTCGATCTGCGGGCCGAGAACAAGCATTCGGTGGCCGTGATCATCGGCAACAAGCGCTATTCCGGCCGGTTGCCCGAGGTCTCCTTCGCGCACAACGATGCCGCCGCGGTAGGGCGCTATGTGACCGAGGTGCTGGGCTATCGCAAGGGCAACGTGATGGACCTGCGCGATGCCACCAAGGCCCAGCTCGAGGCCACCTTCGGCACCGAGAAACGGCCGCGCGGCCGGCTCTTCAACTGGGTGCGGGCCGGCCGTTCCAACATCACCGTCTATTATTCCGGCCACGGCGTCCCCGGGCTGCAGGACCGGCGCAGCTATCTGCTGCCGGTCGACGGCGATCCCAACCTGGCCGAGATCACAGGCTATCCGGTGGAATTGCTCTACGCCAACCTGGCCAAGATCGACGCCAGGTCGGTGACCGTGCTGATCGAGGCCTGCTTCAGCGGCGAATCACCCAAGGGCCTGCTGGTGCGCGCGGCTTCGGGCATCACGCTGGTGGCCAAGCGGCCCGAGGGCGCGGCCGGCCTGACGGTGCTGACGGCGGCGGCCAACGACCAACTGGCAAGCTGGGACGAAAAGGCCAAGCTGGGCCTCTTTACCAAGCACCTGTTGGACGCGCTTTACGGCGCCGCCGACAGCTCTGAGAGCGGCGACGCCGACGGCCGGGTGACCTTGGTCGAGGTCGAGCGCTATCTCGAGGAGGAGATGTCCTACGCGGCGCGGCGGCGCTTCAATCGCCAACAGCGCGCCACGGTGCTGGGCAACGCCGATCGCGTGCTGGCCACGGTGACGCCCGGGATGATCGCCAAATCGATCTCGCTCGAGGAAATGCAGGGCAATTTCACCGTCAAATCGGGCGCCAACGTGCGCCGGGCGCCGTCGACCCGGCCGCCAAAGGTGGCTTTTCTGGCCAAGGACGCCGAGGTTCGGGTCAGCGGCAAGGTCAAGGGCTCGAACTGGTACCGCGTCGAGCGCCACGGCCGGCCGCTGGGCTTCGTTTTCGGCGAGCTCCTGGAGACCGCGGTGTTGCAGGCACCGAAACCGCCACCGCGTTCCCAGGCCGGCCGGGCCGGTAGATCCGCCCCGGCGGTCAAGCCGGGCCAGGTCTTTCGCGATTGCGACGGCTGCCCCGAAATGGTGGCGCTGGGCGGCGGCGCCTTCGATATGGGCACGCAGGCCGGGATGGCCGCCGCCAATGCCGCGGCGCAAGGATACGCCCAGGCCGAGCAGCCGGCCCATCGCGTTGCCGTGCCCGGCTTCGCCATCGGCCGCCACGAAGTGACGCGGGCCCAGTACGCCGCTTTCGTCAAGGCCAGCGGGCGCAAGGCGCGGGGCTGCTATGTCTGGAGCAGCGCCGAATGGAAACAACAGCGTAAACGCTCATGGAAGAGCCCGGGTTTCGCCCAGGGCGACGACCACCCGGCGGTCTGCGTCAGTTGGCAGGATGCTCAGGCCTACGCCACCTGGCTGAGCGGCAAGACCGGCGGCAGCTACCGCCTGCCCAGCGAGGCCGAGTGGGAGTTTACCGCCCGGGCCGGCGGCATGGGGCGGCCCTGGGGCAGCCAGGTCGGCCGCCAATGCCGCCACGCCAACGGCGCTGACCGTGATTATGCCGTCAAATATCCCCAGGACACGCTGGTCAACAACGCCTGCGGCGACGGCCACGTCAATTCCGCCCCCGTGGGTGGCCGCCAGGCCAACGCGCTGGGTCTGCACGATACCTTGGGCAATGCCTGGGAATGGGTGGCGGATTGCTGGCATCCGGGCTATGTCGGGGCGCCGGGCGATGGCGGCGCCTGGACCTCAGGCGGCAACTGCGCCGAGCGCGTGCTGCGCGGCGGCTCGTGGGCCCCGAGGGCCCGGATTTCCTGCGCCCTCGCCTGCGCCTCAGCCAGGACGCCACGCTACGCATCAGCCACACAGGGTTCCGTCTGGTGCGGGAGCTGAAGTGAAATTAAGAATATACTTTAATAATATCATTTAACATGCGGAAATTGAACAAAAACATGACACTTTCAGGTATCCACGAATTCCTCCCCCAGGAGCGCGTGATCTTCGGTCAGCCGGCTGCCGGGGCGGTGTTGGCGGAAGCAGAGCGGCGCGGCGCCGGGCGGGTCTTCGTGGTGGCCAGCGGCACGCTGAGCCGCCGCACCGGGGTCGTCGAGGGCATCAAAAAGGCGCTGGGCGCCCGCTTTGCCGGGCTCTATGACGAGACCGTCGAGCACACGCCACGGCCCAGCGTCATCGCGGCGGCGCGGGCGGCGCGGGAGGTCGGGCCCGACCTCATCGTCTCGGTCGGCGGCGGCACCGTCATCGATACCGTCAAAGTGCTGCTGATGTGCCTGGCCGAAGGGGTCGACGAGAGCGACGGCCTCGAGGACCTGCGGGTCAAGGTGGCGGCCGACGGCAGCCGCCAGGTGCCCGAGATCGCCCTGCCGCCGTGCCGCCAGATTGCCGTACCGACGACGCTGTCGGCGGCCGAATTTTCCAACATCGCCGGCTGCACCAACCCCGAACGCGGCATCAAGGAACACTTTACCGCTCCCACCATCGGCCCGGCCGCGGTCATCCTCGACCCCGCCGCCTGCCTCCACACCCCGGACTGGCTCTGGTTGTCCACCGGCATCAGGGCCGTCGACCACGCCGTCGAGGGCATCTGTTCGGCCCAGCCGCAGCCTTTTGCCGACGCCGTTTCGCTACACGCGCTGCGCCTTTTTGCCAGCGCGCTGCCAGCCAATCTGGCGGTCCCCGACGACCTCGAGGCGCGCCTGCAAAGCCAGATCGCCGCCTGGCTGGCCGGCTCCTCGATCGGCAAGGTGCCCTATGGCGCCAGTCACGGCATCGGCCACCAGTTGGGCGCCGTGGCCGGGGTGCCGCATGGCCACACCTCGTGCGTGCTGCTGCCGGCGGTGCTCGACTACAACCTCGAGGTCACGAAAGAGGCCCAGACGCAGGTCTCGCAAGCCATGGGCCGGCCGGGCGAGCCGGCGGCCAAAACCGTGGGCGATTTCATCGCCGGGCTAGGCCTGCCGCGCAGCCTGCGCGAGGTGGGCGTGGAACGCGGACAACTGTCAACCATTGCCGAAGGATCGCTGGAAAATCCCTGGGTACGGGGCAATCCGCGTCCCATCGACCACGCCGAACAGGTCATGGAGATCCTCGAAAACGCCTGGTAATTCGCTGAATCCAGCGGGTTTGAAAAAAAGAATCCAACTTTTTTCAGGAAAAGCGTCCCGCGGGCGCGAAAAATCGCTCTAGCCCTTTCATAGGACCCAGTGTCCACACGAAGAAAGGGATCAGCGATGATTTCACAGATATCCTCCCGCGGCGCCCTGCGCGGACTTGCAGTAGCGCTCGCTCTCACCGCCGGCGCCTGCCAGATGAACGTTGCCGGCAACCAAAGCGACGGCGGCATCGGTTTCCGGCAGGCCCGGTTCGCCGAAATCAGCGCCATGCGCGAATACCGCTCGTGCCGCGACGACGCTTTGGCCCTCGATAGCCAGGCCCGTAAGGAAGCCTCGGCGGCCCGTTACCTCGCCTCGGCGCGCCTTTTGGGGCGCTGCGAGTCCGAGTTGGGTCCCGAGGCCGTCGGCGTCGCCGTTGAGGAGCGCATGCAGGCTTATGCGCTCAGCGTGCAGAACTACGTCAAGGGCGGCGACGTTGGCCAGGCGCGCAAGAACCTGGCCCAGTTCCAGACCGCCTTCGCCGGCCAGGACCTCTACTACCCGGACGGCTCCTCGTTCATCGAGACCATGGAAATCCTGCTTGGTCTCAAGGACCGCACGGTAATTGGCGAGTTCTCGGTGGCCAACGTCTCGAGCACGCTCAAGTCCGAGCTTCGGCGGGCGCGCTACTGGAAAAAGAACTGAGGAGCAAGCCCCATGACACGCAACAAAACCAAAGTCCTGCTTGCCGGCAGCGCCCTGGTGCTGGTTCTGGCGGCGGCCTTGCCGGCCACTGCCGCGGGTAGCAATGGTGCCCCCGGGGCCCAGCCCAACTGGCGTCCGACGGCCAGCGAGAAGTTGGTCAAATTGCCCGCCGGCTACCTCAAAAAGACCCTTGATTACGATTTCGCCCAGTCCGAACTGGGCCAGGCGCTCAAGGATCTCGATGTCGAAATCGGCCTCAAGACCCAGACGCTGGGTGACTTGCAGGCCGCCACCGAACGCGCCGACGGCGATCTGCTGACCGAGCTTCGTCATCAGTTCCTGGCCGAAAAACGGGCCTACCTCGAACTGGTGGGGCAGAAGCACGACCTCAAGCGCAGGCACCTCAAGACCAAGGTCCGGTTGATGGAAAAGGTGCTCGACCGCATGGGCCGGCGGGCTGGCGGCATGACCAAGGCACGCGTCGCCCTGGTGGGCAAGCAAGAGGCCGCGCGTCAGCGCTTCAAGGCCTCGCTCGACGGCGTCGACGTCAAGGTGATGAACGTCTCGGCCGTGCCTGAAAGCCGCTACGCCAAGGAGTACGCCAAGAACCTGGGCGCCATCGAACGCCTGGTCAGCGCCATCGAACGCCACCCCTCGGCCACCCACCCGGCGGCCGATGGCCAGCCGCTGAGCAAGGAGGATCACATCCGCCAGATCATCGCCGATGGCGAGGCCGAGGTGGCACTGCTGGATCAGCAGGACAAGATCCTGGGCTACATGGCCAAGCTGGTGGCCCTCGATGCCATGGCGCTTTCGGAAGATGTCATGGACGCCGAAATGGCCGACAGCGACGTGCCCTCGGTCGACGGCGTTACCACGGCTGTCGGTTTCTTCGTCGAATAGCGCTTTGGCCCAACCCTACAGCTTTGGAGAAGACTGATGAACGCAACTCGGAAGACCTTCAAAAAGCTCGCCGCCTTGCCGTTGCTGGCTTTGTCCCTGGTGGCCACGCCAGCGGCGGCCGGCAGCCTCGAGAACATGGAGCGCGAGCGCGCCATCCTCATCGATGCCTTCCTCGACCCCGGCGTCAGCCCGGCCGAACGGGGCCAGCGCATCGCCACCGCCCGCAACCGGCTGATCGACCTCGAGCGCATGGTGCTCAGGGATGACAGCCTGGTTGGGCGCAACACGCCCACCGTCAAGCGGGCCTTCGACAACTACGACCTGACCTTCCTGGTGCATGCCGCCATCGAGAATGACATGGCGGTCAGCGCCAGCTGGCTGGAACAGGTCGGCCTCACCACCCAGGCCCTGATGGCGGCCCACAAGGGACGGCGTTGAGATGCGCCACGCCCTCACCACCCTTGATGCCGTCTCGCGCAGCCTCAGCTATTTCCTCGGGCTGGTGATCATCGGCCTGGCCGGGGCGGTCATTGCCACCTCGCGCCAGGTGCCCGAGATCGCCGCCTGGGCCCAGCAGATGTTCGGCCCCACTTTCCTGGTGCTGTTGGCGGCCCTGGTCGTCGCTACGCTGTTCTGCTGGACCCGGCTGCGCCGGGCCCAGGCGGCCGGCCGCCGGGTCTGGTACGAGGCCGGCATGCAGGCCGCCAACGGTATTGCCATCCTGGCCCTGACCTACACGCTTCTCGGCATCAGCCTGGGCATCGGCAGCATGGCCGGCCAGGTGCTGACGCCCGAGACCGTGCAGCAGGTCATCCGGGGCCTGACCGAAAACTTCAGCATGGCCTTCATGACCACCGTCGTCGGCTTGCCGGTTTCGGCCTGCATGCGGGCGCTGGTGGCCATCAGCGAGGCCCAGCAAGGACAAGGAGCGGAACAATGAAATTCCTGGCCTTCAACCTGCTCGCCGCCGTGGCTTTGGTCTACCTCTTCAGCGGGGCCGATGGACCGAGCGTCGAGGGCGCCTTCGAGCGGGCCTCGGAGACGGCGCAAACCCTGGTCGACAAGGGCCGCCAGGCGGTTTCCCAAGAGGCCGAGGCGCCTGAGCCAAAGCCCGAGCCGGTGGTCCCGGTTGCCGTAGACCCTGTAGTCCCTGTTGCCGAGCCGAAGCCCGAACCGGTGGCCGAGTCCAAAGTTGCCGCCGCTCCCGTGCCCACGGTGGCGGAGTTGGCCAAGCTGCTGCCGGTCGACCAGGCCGTGGCCCAGCGCCGGGCCGAGGTCATGGCGGCGGCCGCGCCGGCTGCCCAAGCCTCCGAAATTCCCAAAAAACCAGCCTTCATGTCGCGGGGCGAGCGTCAGCGGGAATTGCACCGCTTGGCCCAGGAAATGGAACTGATGTTCGTCGACAAGGTGGTCAGGTAGGAGGCGAAAGTGTTTACCCCGGCCCGCCTTTCGCTTGCCGTATCGCTGCTTTTGGCCCTGGCGCTGACGTTCAAGCTGTGGCCCAGCGAGATGCCCGAGAGGCAGGTCGCAATACCGGCTCTCCCCGAGGTGCCGGCGGCGGTGGCACCCCCCGAGGCCAGCAGTTCGCTGCGCCTGCCACCGCCGCCGGTCGCCCTGACACCGGCCGTGCTGACGGCCTTGGCTGCCCGCGAAGCAGAACCGGAGCCTCAGATCGAAGCGCTCAAGCCCAGCCAAGCAGAACCGGTCCCGGCCCCCAACGTCCGGCGCTTGCAACCCAAGGCATCGGCCCGGCGGCCGGCCTCCGAGGTTTCCCAAATGACCGCGGCGGTTGATGCCCCCGTTAACGCCCCTGTTACCGCCGCCGCCGATCCCCACACCGTGCGCGAAGGGCGCACGCTGCTGAGACTTTTGGAACATGGCCGGGGTCCGGGCATCGAGATCGCCTGGCCCGCCGGACGGGCAGGCCGGCAACAACTTTTCCACCGCTTTGCCGCCTGTTTCGGCATGCGCCTGGCGCTGGTCGACGCCGACGGCAAGCTGTTCGCCGAGGGTGGGGTGCGGGGTCAGTCCTGGGCTCCCAACCTCGACCGCTATTCGGGCTTCGTGCGCCGGCCGGCCGGGCGCCTGACGGCCAGCGAGCGCCGCCGGGCCGGAGCCATCGCCGTTCACCACGGCCGCCGGGGCGCCCTGGTGCGGGTCTTTCCCCGCCGTGTCGATGCGCTGCTGCTGGCTGGCTTGAGCCAACTGGTGGGTCCCGGCTACCGTGCTGCCCGGACCATCCGGGCGCGTTATCGTCAGGTGGCCGGCAGACTCAGCGTCGAAGACGTCAGCATCGACGGCCGTGCCGTGGCCGGCCGCATCGAGCTCTCGCGAGCCATGAAGGCGAGCTGCCGCCGTGGCGGTGCGGTATGAACGGCACCGTTTCCACGCCGGTTCTGGTCGCCATTTTGGCCCTGCTGGCGGGCTGCGTCAGCACCAGCTACCGCGCTTCCAGCGCCGCTGCCGGCGCTGCGGCGGGCCAGGAAACGTCGCTCCAGCGCCAAGTCGACTACCACCTCGACCGTGGGCTCTACCGCGATCCCCCGGGCTGCGTCTTCCTGGCGCCGCCGCCGGCCAAGACGGCGGCCGGCTTTGCTGACCTGGTCGAGCGCGCCGTCGCCCGCCAGCTCGGCGAGCGCTTTCGCCGCACCATCAGCCCCCAGGAACGCCGCCGCCGCGAACGCCGCGACGCCTTGGACCTGAACCATGCCGGCGATCGCGCTGCCTTTGCCCGCCGCACCCGCTGCCCGGCCTACGTGCGCTGGCGCACTGTCGCGGCGTCGTCCGACTTCGCCCTGGTGTTGGCCCAGCGCCGCGTCGGCTTCGAGGTCGAACTGAGGCAGAGCCGCGACGACAAGCTGTTGTGGCAGGCCGCCCACGTGGCCAGTCGCTGGGACGGCGGCCTGCCCATGTCGCCTTTGTCGCTGCCCTTCGCGGCCTTCCGCGCCGCTACGCTCAGCCAGGATCCCGATGTGCTGCATTCCATGGTCGATGACGCGCTGAGGCGGCTCTTCGCCACCCTGCCGAGTTTTATTTGACCTTGCACCGCTCACGCCGCCTCGGCGATGGCGACCAAGGTGTTGCAGAACTGAGCCGGCCAAAGCCGGTTGCAAAGCGCCTGCAGGGCGCGGCCCGAGCCCGACAGGCGATAGCCTTCGGCCCGCGCCAGGCCCTCGTCGAAGCGCTTGTGGCCGGCGGCGCGAAAGGCGCGGAACTTGTAAAGCAGGGGATAGTTTTCGACGAAGTGGAGCGCCCGCGGGCGAAAGCCGGCAGCTTCCAGCAGGGCGGTGTATTCGGCGGCCGTGAAGTTGGCTTTGTGGAAGACTTTTGTCTGCCCAGGGGCCGTCCCGGCCCGGCGTGCCGCCAGCCAATCGATACCGCGGTTGTGCAGGTTGTCGGCGCGTACGCTGGCGCACAGCACGCCGCCCGGGGTCAACACGCGGCGGCACTCGGCCAGGGCCTCGGCGACGCCGGCGGGCAGGTTGTGGTAGACGCCGAAGGCCAGTACGGCGGCGAAGCTGGCGTCGGCAAAGGGCAGGCCGGTGACATCGCCGGCCAGCAACGGCAGCCCAGGGTCCTGGGTGCGGATCTTGGCCAGCGCGCTGGCGATGAAGTCGAGGCCGACGATCTCGCGGCCCTGGCTGTGGTAGTGGCGCAGCACCCGGCCCAGGCCGCAGCCCGCTTCCAGCACCGGTCCCCGGGTGCCGGCCAGCGCTTCCTCGGCGAAGCGGCCGGGGTAGGCGGTCAGATTGAGGCCGCCGCTGTCGGCCGGTGCCTGCTCCCAGCGTTCCCGCCAATAGGCCTGGTTGCCGCCGTGGTGGCGGTATGTGATGCGCATATGTTGACTTCCCGGCGCTTTATGACGCGTTGAAAACATGTGCTAATCTGCGGGCAGGGAGGTTGTCGAGGGAAAAGCTTGAATGGAGGCGTCGCGATCCCGGGATTCGAGGTTGCCGATGGGTGATCCTTCACGCATGAAGAAGGCCGAATTGGTGGCCGAGGTGAGGGCTCTGCGCCGGCGCCTGGCGGCGCTGGAGGCCGAGCCCGAAGGCGAGGGGGAAGCCGCCCAGGACGCCGCACTGCAAGTATCGGAAGGCCGTTTCCAGGACATCGCCGCAGCCATGCAGGTGGGTGTCGGCGTCATCGCCACGAACGACACGGTGCTCTATGCGAACCCGGCGATGGAGAACTTGTTCGTCTTCGCGCCGGGTGAAATGGTGGGCAGCACGGTGGCTGATCGCTTTGTCGATCTCGGGGTGCGCCAAAAAGCCTTGGACGAGCTCGAGCGTCAGGGCCAAACCGGCCACCACGAGGTTCACCTGCGCCGGGCCGACGGCAGTGAGTTCTGGGGCATCTTGACGGCCAGCCGCTTCAGCTATGGCGGCCAGCAGGCGTTGCTCTCGACTTGCTACGACATCAGCCGGCAGAAGCTGATCCAAGATGCCCTGCAGACCGTCGGCGCCGGCCTCTCGGTGTCGACCCGGACGACCTTTTTCGGTTTTCTCGCGCTCTCCATAACCGAGGCGCTGGAGGTGCCGATCGCCCTCGTCGGGGCGCTCCAGGAAGACGGCGAAACCATAACCACCCTGGCCGTCGCGGCCGACGGTGAATTTACCGAGAACTTCAGCTATGGCCTCAGCGGCACGCCCTGCGAGAATGTCGTTGACCGGAATTTTTGCAGCTATGAAAGCGGCGTGCAGGGGCTCTTTCCCGAGGACGAGCTGCTGGTCGAGATGGGCGCCGAGAGCTACGTCGGGATACCGCTCTTTAGCTTCGAGGGCGAGGCCCTGGGCTTGCTGGCGGTACTCGACCGCCAGCCTTTGCGCCAGCCGGAACTCATCGAAACAGTGCTGCGGCTGTTTGCTGGCCGCGCCGCCGCCGAGATGGAACGCTCCCGTGCCGAAGACGCCCTGGCGACCACCGAAGCGCGGCTCAGCGATGCCATCGAAAGTATCCCCGACGGTTTCGTGCTCTACGACGCCGAGGACCGTTTGATCACCTGCAACCAAGCCTATCGCGACCTCTACAAGGGCGTCGCCGAGTTGATCCGGCCCGGCGTCTCGTTCGAGGAACTGGTCCGTGCCATGGTCGAACGCGGGACCGTCGACATTCCGCCGGATCGGCGCGAGGCCTGGATCGACAATCGCATCGTCCGTCACCAGGCGCCCACCGACAGTTTCGAAAACAAACTTTCCAACGACCGCTGGGTGCTGGTCATCGAACGCCGGACCCGCGAGGGCGGCACCGTCGGCATTCGTACCGACATCACCGACATTAAGAACGCTGAAATAGCCCTGCGCGAGAGCGAACGCAAGTACCGCGGCATCTTCGACGGCGCCCAGGTCGGCCTCGCCCGCTTCAACCTCATTAACGGTCGGACACTCGAGGCCAACGATCATTTCGTGCGCATGATGCGTTACGATTCGCGTGATGATTTCTGTCAGCACTTCGGTGGGCCCGGCATCTACGTCGATCCCGAACGCTGGGGCGATCTCCTGCGGCTGGGCCGCGAAACCCCTGTGGTGGAGGACTTTACTACCGCCTTCTACCGCAAGGACGGCACCGTCGCCTGGCTGAACCTCAATCTCAGCTTTGACTGGGACGAAAACAGGGCCGAGGTGGTGGCAGCCGACGTCACCGAGCGGCGCGAGGCGCTGGAGGCGCTGCGCCTCGCCAAGGAAGAGGCCGAGCTTGCCAACCGGGCAAAATCCGACTTTCTCGCTAATATGAGCCATGAGCTGCGCACGCCCTTGAACGCCGTCATCGGCTTTGCCGACATGCTGCGCCAGTGCCTGCATGGGCCCTTGAACGATAGGCAGGCGGAACAGGTCGACGCCATCATCCATTCCGGACGACACCTGCTGAAGATCATCAACGATATCCTCGATCTCTCGAAAGTCGAGGCGGGCCGGGCCGACCTCAACGAAGAAAGCGTAGACTTGGCCCAGACCGCCGAGGCCGCGATGCGCCTGATCAACGACCGCGCCGTTGCCGCCGGCCTCGGTGTGGTCAACGAAGTGGTGCCACCGCTGCCGCGCCTCCATGCCGATCTCCGCATGGTCAGGCAAATCCTCATCAACCTGCTCGACAATGCCATCAAGTTCAATTCCGCCGACGGCCTGGTGCGGCTGACGGCGGAACGGCAGGGCGACGGTGGCCTGGCGCTGGCGGTCAGCGACAACGGCATCGGCATGGCAGCCGAGGACATTCCCCGCGCCCTCGCCGCTTTCGGCCAAGTCGACGATCCGGCAACGCGGCGCTACCCCGGCACCGGACTGGGGCTGCCCATCGTCAAGTCGCTGATGGCTTTGCACGACGGCAGCATGGAAGTCGATAGTACCGTCGACGTCGGCACCACGGTAACGGTGCATTTCCCTGTCGCCCGGGTGCTCGAGTAGAAATGGACGTTCTCGAAGCGGCGGAGTGGGATTTTCTCATGTGCCTGGCGCGCCGCATCGTGCCCGAGACGGCGGCGCTCGATGCTGCCGGCGAGGCCGAATTCCGGGCCGTCATCGCGAACGCCCTGGCGGCCCGTCCGGCCGCTGTGCGGCGCCAGATCGGTATCTTGCTCAAGATCCTGCGCTGGGCACCCGCGCTGCGCTATGGCCGTCCCCTCGACCGTCTCGGGCCGGCCGCCCAGGATGCCGCCCTGGGCTGGTTCCAGGACGGCCCGGTGGGGCTTTTACGCAAGGGCTTCTGGGGCCTCAAGACCATGGTTTTCATGGGCTACTACGGCCGCGCCGCCGGGGCCGAGGCCGTGGGCTGGAAACCGAGCCTCGACGGCAACGCCGAACTGGCGCGCAGGCTCAGCCGATGATCGGGAAATCCACAGAGAAATCATACGACATCGTGGTTATCGGCTCGGGCGCCGGCGGCGGCACCGTAGCCAAGGAACTGGCGCCCTTGTGCCGGGACGGCCGGCGCATCGCCGTCCTTGAATGGGGCCCCAAGCTCAAGGAGGAGGAATACACCGGCCGCGAGGTCGAGATGGCGGGCCGGATATTCGTCGAATCGAGCGGCATGCTGACCGCCGACGGCGCTATGACGCTGGCCATGGGCCGGGCCTACGGCGGCTCGACGGTGATGTACACCGGCACCTCGATCACCATTCCCGAGGCCACTCTGGAGCGCTGGGAGGTGCCCGGCCTCGACTGGGCCGATCTGGTCGGGCGCTCACGCAAATACATGACCGAGAACAACGTCCACCTGCTACCGCCCGAGGCCATCAACGACAACAACCGACTGTTTCAGGAGGGCTGCCAAAAACTCGGCTACTCGGTCGAACAGTTCCCCATCAACCTCAAGGGCTGCCAGGGTTCGGGACTCTGTAACCTGGGCTGCCCCAACGCCGCCAAGCAAGGCACCCATCGGGTGCAGCTGCCGGCCGCCGAAGCCGGCGGCGTCGAAGTCATCACCAACTGCCGTGTCGAAGCGATCGAGAAACGCGCCGTGGTGGCCCGGGTGACGGCCGGCGCCTGCGGCGAGCCCTCGGCTTGGGAGCCCGGCGTTTATCGCGTAACGGCTCCCATCGTGGTGCTGGCCGCCGGTTCGATCCATTCCTCGGCGCTGCTGCTCAAATCCCCTTATGCCGCCGGGTTGCCGGCTCTGGGGCGCTGGTTCACAGCGCATCCGGCGTTGATCCTGGTGGCCCAGCACGATCGGCCCCTCAGCAATTTCCACGGTCATCCCAAGAGTTTTTTCTGCGATGAGTTCATGGAGAGCCAGCGATTCCTGCTCGAGACCTGCATGTATTTTCCCTTCGTCACGGCCAAGAGTCTCGCGGGCTTCGGCCGCGATCACAGTGCCCTGATGTCCGACATGAGGCGCTTGCAGATGATCCTGGTGCTGGCCATGGATGCGGCCGATCGCGACAACCGCATCGCCATCGACAAGGCCGGCCAGCCCGTGGTGCATTACCGCTTCGGCGAGGCCTTAGTGGAGTCTCTGGTTCACAGCATGCGGGCCTCGGCGCGCATCTTTTTCGCCGCCGGCGCCCGGCGCGTACACGCCCCGGCGGCCAGCAAATTCTTCATCGAGGATCATGAGGCCGGGCGCATCGACGAGCTGATCGGCCGGCGTGACTTCAAGCTGGGCCGTGTGTCGATCGCCAGCGCCCATCTGATGGGCGGCTTGCGCATGGGTGCCGGCCCCACCACCTCGGTGACCGACGCCTGGGGCCAGGTCCACGGCCTGCCCTGGCTCTTTGTCGCCGATGCCGGCCTCTTTCCGCGTTGCTCCGAGGTCAATCCCTACCTCACCATCATGGGCCTGGCCGACCGCGTCGCCGAGCGTATCCGGGAACGCGCCGGCGAGCTGCTGGCATCGGCATGAAGCGGTGCGGCGCCGACGTCGTGGTCAAGGCCTTGGAGGACGAAGGGGTAACCTTCACCTTCGGCATCCCCGGTACCCACAACCTCGAGCTCTACGACGCCCTCGAACGCTCGCCGACCATCTCGCCGGTGCTGGTTACCGACGAACAGGCGGCTTCGTTCATGGCCGACGCGGTGTCGCGCTCCTCGGCCGGCGTCGGCGTCCTCAACGTGGTGCCCGGTGCCGGGGTCAGCCATGCCATCTCGGGTATCGCCGAGGCCTTCATGGACACCGTGCCCATGGTCGTGCTGGCGGCCGGCGTACGTGACGATACGGGCCGGGCCTATCAGCTTCACGCCATCGACCAGCTGGCCATGCTGGCACCGGTAATCAAGGCGGCGCTCAAGGTCGAGGGGCCGGGCGAGCTCTATGGAACTGTGCGCCGGGCCTTCGAGATCGCTCGTGCCGGAGCGCCGGGGCCGGTGGCGGTGGAGATTCCGGCGAATTACTTTTTGTTGACGCAGAACATTCCCGAACTGCTTTACGAAGCTGCCGGCGATACCGCGCCGGCAGCCGCCGCTGCCTTGGTCGAAGAGGCGGCTCGGCTGCTCAATGAAGCCAAACGGCCGGCCATCTACGCCGGCTATGGTGCCGCCGCCGCCGGCCCCGCCTTGCGGGCCGTGGCCGAACGCCTGGGTGCGCCGGTCACCACCACCATCCAGGGCAAGGGCGTGCTGGCCGAGGACCACGCGCTGTGGCTGTGGCCGGGTTTCGGGCGCCAGGCGCCGCCCTTCGTGCGCTCCGTCATGGACCGGGCCGGCGTGCTGCTGGCCATCGGCTGCCGTTTCGGCGAGGTGGCGACGGCGAGCTACGGCTTGGAGATGCCGGGCCGCCTGATCCACGTCGACATCGATGCCGAGGTCTTCAACAAGAATTACCCGGCCGATGTGGCTATCGAGACCGACGCCGGGGCCTTCCTCGAGGCCCTGCTGGGAAGGCTTGGCGAAGCCCGGGAGTCCGCGGCGCTCGAATCCGAGATCGCCGCCGGCCACCAGGCCCTGGCCGCCAGCCGGGCCAAGCAGCAAAGCCAACGCGTCAGTCCGTCGGCGCTGTTTGCCGCCCTCGAGGCCGCGGCGCCGCGGGCGCTTTACACCGCCGACAGCGGCAACGGCACTTTTCTGGCCATGGAGCATCTGCGTCTCGACGCGCCGGGCCGCTTATTGGCGCCGGTCGATTACAGTTGCATGGGCTATGCCGTGCCGGCCGCCATCGGCGCCAAGTTCGCCAATCCCGAGCGTGACGTCATCGCCTTGGCCGGCGACGGGGCGCTGCTGATGACCGGGCTCGAGCTGCTGACCGCGGCGGCCTCGGATCTGGCGCCTCTGGTGCTGGTGCTGCGCGACGGCGAGCTGGCCCAGGTCTCGCAATTCCAGCGCATCACGCTCAACAGCAATACCTGCTCGGTGCTGCCCGACTTCAGCGTCGAGGCCTTCGCGGCGGCCTGCAACAGCGAGTTTCTGGTGCTCGGGCAAGACGCCGAGGCTGACGACGTGCTGGCCCGGGCGCTTGGCATGGTGCGCGCCGGCCGCCCGGTGATGGTCGAGGTGGCCATCGATTACAGCCACAAGACCTTTTTCACCAAGGGCGCCGTCAGCACCAACTTCTGGCGCCTGCCCTGGGGCGACCGCCTCCGGCTGCTGGGCCGCGCCGTCGGCCGGCGCCTGGGGTAGCCCGCGGATGAGCGACATCATCGTCATCGAACATCGCGACATGCCGGTCGCCGACCGCGGGCAGCGGCATCTGGCCGAGAAGGGATTCAACGTGCGCCGGGTGGCCCCCTTCCGGGGCGAGGCCTTGCCCGAGCTCAACGGAGACGTTGCCGGCGTGCTGGTCATGGGGGGGCCGCAATACGTCACCGACCTCGACCGCTTTCCTTACCTGCGCGACGAAATGGAGTTCATTGGCTGGGTCATGGAGCGGCAACTCGTGCTGCTCGGTATCTGCCTGGGCGGCCAGCTCATCGCCGCACACCTGGGTGCCAAGGTTGCCGACCATTCCCAAGGACATGTCGCCTTTGGTTACTATCCGCTATGCCCCACCGAGGCCGGCAGGGGCCTCATCCCCGAGGGTCTGCAGGTGCCGACCGGTAACGTCCAGGGCTTCGAGGTTCCCGGGCCGGCGACGCTGCTGGCCGAGGGCGAGATTTTCCCCAACCAGGCCTTCGCGGTGGGCGAGAGGACCTATGCTTTGCAGTTCCACCCCGAAA
>JASLXG010000025.1 GCA_030740435.1 Alphaproteobacteria bacterium
TCAACGAAACGTCCAATCCGGCATAGTACTTCATGGCTGCTCTCCTTAACGCTTCTTGTGGCTGGAACATCCAGACCACGTTCCAAAAGCTCGGAGAGTAGCCACCCTCAGCGCCGATTACCCCATCTCTGTGGTTGAATCCTTCGGTGGGGACGAACTCGTTCGCTAGCGGCTTGGGTAAGTCTTGGCGCTCAGACCTCCTCGAACCCCGGTCCCGGCACGCCCTTGATGTCACGGGGCTTGAGCGCCCGGCCGTCGGCACTGCGCGCACTCATCTCGGCGATGGGCTGGCCGCTGGCGCGCTCGACGAAGATCATGCGCCGGCCCTTTGGGTTGGGCTTGTAGCGGTCGCCCCAATGCGTCATCGAGAGCAGCACCGGCTGCAGATCGAGACCCTGGGGCGTTAGCAGGTATTCGTGCCGGCCGGTATCCAGCGGGCTTTTTTCCAAGATGCCCTCGTCCACCAGGCGCCCCAGCCGGGCCGTCAGGATGTTGCGGGCGATGCCCAGGTTCCGCTGGAACTCGTCGAAGCGCCGGGTGCCGAAAAAGGCATCGCGCAGGATCAGCAGCGTCCAGCGCTCGCCGATGATGTCGAGCGTCTGGGCCAGGGCGCAGTTCATGTCGTCGAAGGGCTTGAGTTTCACGGCCTTTCCCCGCGCTTGAGTTGCTTCACGCAACTGGAATTGTTATAGTCGATTTAGTTTCATGACGCAACTTAAGGGTTTCGCGACATGACACGGAACACACCCGGACCCAAGCCCGTGGCGCTGGTGGTGGGAGCCGGCGACTACATCGGCGCCGCCATTGCCAGGCGCTTTGCCGCCGGCGGATTCCAAGTTTGCTTGGGGCGGCGCAACGGCGACAAGCTGGCGCCGCTGGTCGACGAGATCGAGGCGGCCGGCGGCACGGCCCATCCCTTCGGCTTCGATGCCCGCCAGGAGGACCAGACCGAGGCTCTGTTCGCCCGCATCGAGGCCGATATCGGCCCCCTCGAGGTGGTCATCTTCAATGTCGGCGGCAACGTCTATTTCCCCATCCGCGAGACCACTTCGCGAGTTTTCCGCAAGGTTTGGGAGATGGCCACCTTCGCCGGCTTCCTCTCGGGGCGCGAGGCCGCCAAATACATGGTGCCGCGCGGCCGGGGCGCCATCTTCTTCACCGGCGCCACCGCCAGCCTGCGCGGCGGCATAGGTTTCTCCGCCTTCGCCGCCGGCAAGTTCGGTCTGCGCGCCCTGGCCCAGTCGATGGCCCGCGAATTGGGGCCCGAGAACATACACGTGGCGCATCTGGTGATCGATGCCGGCGTCGATACCCAATGGGTGCGTGAACGCATCAAGGACCGCGATGGCGAGGACGCCCTGGAAAATCTCCAACCCGACCAGCTCATCGACCCCGCCTCTATCGGCGAGGCTTATTGGCAGCTCTACCAGCAGCCACGTGACTGCTGGACCCACGAGCTCGACGTCCGCCCCTACATCGAGAATTGGTAGTTTTCCCTCAGGTTAGCAAAGGATCCCCTAAATGAGTCTCCCCCCCGTATTTGCTCCGCTCCGCCTTCCCGTGGTGGCCGCGCCGCTTTTTATCATTTCCAATCCCGACCTGGTGATCGCCCAGTGCCAGGCCGGTATCGTCGGCTCCTTTCCCGCCCTCAACGCCCGGCCCATCGAGAAGCTCGACGAATGGCTGGGCCGGATCGGCGAGGAGCTGGGGCGCTACAACCAGGAACACCCCGACGCTCCCGCCGCGCCCTATGCCGTCAACCAGATCGTGCACAAATCCAACGACCGCCTGATGCAGGACCTGGACCTTTGCGTCAAACACGAGGTGCCGATCGTTATCACCTCGCTGGGTGCCCGGCCCGAGCTCAACGACGCCGTCCATTCCTACGGCGGCATCGTGCTGCACGACGTCATCAACGACCGCTTCGCCCACAAAGCGGTCGAGAAAGGTGCCGACGGCCTGATCACCGTGGCAGCCGGGGCCGGCGGCCACGGCGGCACGCTATCGCCTTTCGCCCTGGTGCAGGAGATCCGCGAATGGTTCGATGGGCCGTTGCTGTTGGCCGGCTCCATCGCCACCGGCTCGGCCATTCTGGCGGCCCAGGCCATGGGCGCCGATCTGGCCTACATCGGCTCACCCTTCGTGGCCACCGCCGAGGCCCGGGCCTCCCAGGTCTACAAGCAGATGATCGTCGACAGCACCATGGACGACATCGTCTATACCAACCTCTTCAGCGGCGTCCACGGCAACTACCTCAAGCCCTCGATCAAGGCGGCCGGCCTCGATCCCGACGATCTGCCGGAAAGCGATCCCTCGAAGATGAGCTTCGGCTCCGGCGGCAACGCCGCGGCCAAGGCCTGGAAGGACATCTGGAGCTGCGGCCAGGGCATTGGCGCCGTCAAGGACATCCCCCCGGCCGGCCAGCGGGTGGCCGAATTGGCGCAGCAGTACGACGAGGCCAAGGCCCGAATCGAAGCGCTCGGCTGAGCCTTATTCGTCCGGCAGATCGAAGGAATGGATATCGCCGTCGGGCTTGCCGAAGTACCAGCCCTGGCCGAGATCCACGCCGCATTCGGAGAGAAACTTGGCCAGCGGCTCGTCCTCGACCATCTCGGCGATGGTCTCGATACCGGTCTGCTTGCAGAGCGTCGCCATCGAGGCCAGGAAGGCCTTGCCCTTGTCCGTGGCGTAGGCCCGCTTGACCACGGGGCCGTCGAATTTCACGGTGTCGATGTCGAAGCTGTTGAGATAATCGAAGCTGGCGGCGCCGGCGCCGAAATCGTCGAGCGAGACCTTGTAGCCCTTGGTGCGCAAGCCCTGGATGGTGATGTTGGTGCCCTCGAGATCCTCGATGCCGGCCGATTCGGTGATCTCGAACATCAGTCTGTCGCTGATGTCGCCGACCCTGTCGAGGAGGTCATGGAGCTTGGCGATGAAATCCGGATCGACGATGGAGTTGCCCGAGACGTTGACCGCGATGGAGGGGATCTTGCGCGGCTGCTCCTTGATGAACTGGATGGCCTTCTTGGCCACGGCATAGTCGAAGTCGGGGATGATGCCGACCTCTTCGGCCATGGTGATGAGCTCGTAAGGGGATGCCGTGCCGTCGCCGCCGCGAAAGCGCGTCAGTGCTTCGAAGTGGTGGATGACGCCGGTCTTGAGGTCGCATATGGGCATGTAGACCAGATCGAAGTGCCCGGTGCTGCAGACCCGCTTGAAGGAGGCCACCATTTTTGCCGTCTCGTGGACGCGCCGTTGCAGCATGCCGTCGAGGCTGTTGCCGCCGCCGACGTTGGCCGGATCCTTGCTGAACTCGCGCATGGTGTAAACCAGCGCCCGGGTCATCTCGGCCTCGCTGAGCGCCGAGACGTCGGCATCCACTGTCGTCGACTGGGTAGTGAGGCCGACGCCGTCGGGATCGAGGTCGGCGGTTGAGGCGGCGATTTCCTGGCTGATCATTTCCGGCGTCACGTCCTCGCCGTGGACCAGGCTGAAGTTTTCGTCGTCGATGCGGCCGGCGGTGTCCTTGCCCAGCGAGTGTTCTTTGATGATGGTGCCGATGGTGGCCATCATGGTTTCCTGGTTTTCGCTGGTTAGCTTGCCTTTCAGCTCCTCCATGTTGTCGATCTTGATCATCGAGACCTTGGGCTTGCCACCGGCCGCCTGGTAGGACTTGATGCGGTCGGCGGCGACGCTGGCGAAGGATCCCTCGCTCAACACGTCGGCGGCCTCGTCGCGGTCTTCGGCCCGGCGCTGCTGTATCGGTACACGCCTGGGCGCCACTTTCACGGCCAGGAAGAAATGGTCGTCGAAATCGGGGGTGCGATAGCCCGAGAGGGAAACCTCGGTAACCGTTTCGTTGGCGAGGGCCATGCGGGCCGAAGGCTCGTCGATGCGGCCGCTGGAGACGGTGACGTTGAGAAGCTCGGCGATGAGGTCGCGGTCACGTTCGTCGATGAAGGGCAGGAAGGGCTGGCCCATCAGATCCGCCGGGCCGACGCCCAGCAGCCTGTCGGTGGCGCCGACCGAGAAGACGATCTTGTGTTCGCGGTCGAGCTCGAACAGCATGTCGGCCCAGCAAAACGCCATGCCGGCAAAGCGCATGGTCATCATGGCCTTGTCGTTCATTGCCGCCGCCGGGGAAACGCTATGGACATCGTGGTGCGATTTGCCTCCTGCCGGCGATGTTAGAGCAAGAACTCTCCGCGTGCATGGCTTGAGTCGGGGGTGGGACCGCCTATGCTAGGAAAATATCCGCAACCGGAGCAGGGCCATGACCGAACACGAGGAAATTGCCGCCGCATTGCAGCTCTATTTCGATGGGCTATACGAGGGCGATCTGGAGGAATTCGGGCGTATCTTCCACGAGAACTCCCATCTCTACTTCCATGCCGACGGCGTCGTCAACGACTGGCCGCGCCAGGACTACTTCGAGCGCATCGCCCGGCGGGACTCTCCAGCCAGCCAGAATCTGGCACGGCGCGACCGCATCGTCTTCATCGACGTCTCCGATGACGGCACGGCCTATGCCAAGGTCGAATGCCAGATGCCGCCGCGCTATTTCACCGATTATCTGACGCTGCTGCGCGACGGCGGTCAGTGGCGCATCATTTCCAAGACCTTCAGCGCCGTGGTGCGCGAGGACTAACCATGACCTTCGCCTGCGCGACACCGGTCGAGAGCGAGGCCGATCTCGAGGCGCTGGAGCGCCAATCTTTCGCCGAGGCGGCCGCTGTGCGCAGTACCTACGAGATCCTGGAACGCAGCGCCCGGGCCCACCCCGACGGCGTGGCCATCAGCTTCCTGCCCACGGGCGAGGTCGAGGCCGAGGCGGTGCGCATTACCTACAGACAGCTTTTTGCCCGCGTCACCCAGGCGGCCAACATGTTCCATGCCCTGGGCGTCGGCCCCAAGGACGCCGTCTCGTTCCTGCTGCCGCTGCTGCCGCAAGGCCATTTCACCTTCTGGGGAGCCTGCACGGCCGGCATCGTCAATCCCATCAATTTCCTCCTCTCAGCGGAGAACGTGGCCGATCTGATGAACGCCGCCGGGGCCAAAGTGGTGGTGGCGCTGGGGCCCCATCCGGCACTCGACATCTGGCAGAAGATCGAAGCCATCCGCGATCAGGTGCCCAGCCTCGAGGCCGTACTCACCGTCGGCCAGCCGGTCGAGGGCGAGGGCATATTCGATTTCGACACCCTGTTAGCCGAACAGCCCGCCGACCACTTGGTCAGCGGCCGCGATATCCAGTCCGAAGACGTCGCCGCCTATTTCCACACCGGCGGCACCACCGGGGCGCCCAAGCTGGCCCAACACCTGCAACGCAACCACGTCTACACCGCCTGGGCCAGCCCGCGGATGTACGGCCTCAACGAGGAGACCCGGGTGATCAACGGCCTGCCGCTGTTTCACGTCGCCGGGCCGCTGAATTTCGGTATCGCGGTGCTGGGCGCCGGCGGCGAGATCATCCTGCCCAGTCCGGCCGGTATGCGTAACCCGGACATCGTGGCCAACCACTGGAAACTGGTGGAAAAGTACCGCCCCAACTTCATCGGCGGCATTCCCACTTCGCTGGCCGCCATCCTCAACGTGCCGGTGGGCGAGAGCGATATCAGCTCGGTCAGCTGCTGCATGACCGGCGGCGCGCCGCTGCCGCGCGAGATGGCGCGCAGCTTCGAGGAACGCTTCGGCGTGCCCATCCACGAGGTCTACGGCATGACCGAGTGTTCCGGCGTCATCGCCATCACGCCCACCAGCCGGCCGCGCAAGCCGGGCTATTCGGGTCTGCGGCTGCCGCACGAGCGGATCGAGGTGCGCGCCATGAACAGCGACGGCAGCGTGGGCCATGCCCTGGCGGCCGGGGAGAGCGGTGTGGTCGTGATCAGCGGGCCGCACGTCTTCGCCGGCTACCGCAGCACCGAGCACAACGCCGGCGTCTTCACCGACGACGGCTGGCTGATCAGCGGCGATCTCGGCCACCTCGACGACGAGGGATTCCTGGCCATTACCGGCCGGGCCAAGGATCTGATCATACGCGGCGGCCACAACATCGACCCCTCGATCATCGAACAGGCGCTGGACGGTCATCCGGCGGTCGAAATGTGCGCCGCCGTGGGCATGCCGGACGCCTACGCCGGCGAGTTGCCGGTGGCCTACGTGACCCTCAATCCCGGCGCCGCGGCGACGGCCGAAGAGCTCGACGACTACCTGGCCGAACGCATCTCCGAACGCCCGGCCAAGCCCAAGGCCATCTTCATCGTCGACCAGTTGCCGCTGACCGCGATCGCCAAGATCTTCAAGCCCGAGCTGCGCCAGGACGCCGCCCGGCGGGTTTTTTCCGCGCTTCTGCAGCCCTTGTCTGGCGACGGCTTCGAGGTCGAAGTCGAGGTCGGCCATGAGAAGAAACGCGGGATGGTGGCGACTATCAAGCTGGCCGGTGGCGAGGAGGCCGGCCGTCCTGCCGCCGAGGCCCAGGTAGCAGAGGTCTTCGTCGACTTCGCGGTGCCTCACGACGTCATTTGGAAGTAGCGCCGTGGCCGCCAACCTCATCGACATGAGCGGCCGTGTGGTGCTGATCACCGGCGGCAGCCGTGGCCTGGGGCGGGCCATGGCGCTGGGATTCGCCGAGGCCGGGGCCGACCTCGCCATCGCCAGCCGCAAGCTCGAGTCTTGCCAGGCCACGGCCGCCGAAATCGAGGCGCTGGGCCGCCAGGCTTTTGTCCAGGCCTGCCACGTGGGTTACTGGGACCAGATCGATGCCTTGGTCGAGGCCGTCTACGGCCACTACGGCAAGGTCGACGTGCTGATCAACAACGCCGGCATGTCGCCCCATTACGACCGCCCCGTGGACATCAGCGAGGCGCTCTACGACAAGGTGCTGGAAGTCAACCTCAAGGGGGCCTTCCGGGCCTGCGCCAACGTCGGCCAGCGCATGTTGGAAGCCGGTGGCGGTGCCATCATCAACATCTCCAGCGCCGCCGCCATCCGGCCGCGCAAGGACATCATCACCTATGCCGCCGCCAAGGCCGGCCTCAATGCCATGACCGAAGCCTTCGCCGACGCCTACGGGCCCAGCGTGCGGGTCAACGCCATCATGCCTGGGCCGTTCCTGACCGACATCTCCAAGGCCTGGGACATGGCGGCCTTCGCCGAACGTGCCCGCACCTCGATCGCGCTGGGCCGCGGCGGCCAGGCCGAGGAGATCGTCGGCGCGGCGCTTTATCTGGCTTCCGACCAGGCCAGCTACACCACCGCGGCGATCCTCAAGATCGACGGCGGATCGCTTTAGGGGCCCTAAACCAAAGGTCTAAAAGCCCCAAATACCCTCGTGGTTGATTGTTTTCAGGCGCCTGCAGGCCGATCTTCCGGCTCATGCACGGGCCAATTCACATTTTCGCAACATTGCGCCAATCCCTGGTCTGGGACCTGCCGACCAGGCTCTTTCATTGGGGCCTGGTGGCTTGCGTCGCCATCGCCGCCGGAAGCGGTTTCCTGGCCCCCGAATGGTGGCTGGACTGGCATGCCGTGGCCGGCTACGGCGTCGGGATATTGCTTGCCTTCCGCCTGGCCTGGGGGTTCGTCGGCGGTCGCTACAGCCGGTTCGCCGCGCTGATCCTGGCGCCCGGCCGTCTCGTTCGCCACCTGCGTCAGGTTGCGGCGAGGCGGCCGCAACACAGCGTCGGCCACGATCCCGCCGGCAGCTGGATGATTCTAGCGCTGTTGGCGCTGTTGGGCGCGATCGTCGTCAGCGGATTGATCGCCCTGGGCGGGCAGGAGGGCCAAGGCCCGCTGGCGTTTCTGCTTTCGTTCGCGGCCGGCCGGGTGGCCATGACCTGGCACGAGGTTCTGGCCTTTTTGCTGCTGGCGGCCGTCGGGCTGCATGTCTCGGGGGTATTGTTCGAGAGCCGCCTGTCCAAGGTTCCGCTGGTGGCCGCCATGATCCACGGTCGCAAACGGGTGGCGGCGGAAGACGCCGACCCGGGCGGCCCGCGTGCCCGGCGCGGGGCGCTGGTTTTCGCCACCGCGGCCGGTTTGCTACTGGCCGGCGGCGGCCTGCTTGCCGGGCTGCCGGCCAGCGGCTGGCAACCGCTGGCCACGCCCGAGCGCTACGCCGGCGAATGCGGCGATTGCCACCACGCCCACCATCCCAGCCTGAGGACGGCAGCCGACTGGCGGCAACTGATGGCCGGCCTGGAGGACCATTTCGGCGAGGACGCCAGCCTCGATCCGGCCGATGTGGCCGGGATCGGCGGCTTCCTCGTGGCCAACGCCGCCGAGCGCTTCGATACCGAGGCTGCCAACCTGATGGGAGGCGCCCGCGCAGACAGCATCACCAGCGGCGCGGCCTGGAAGGCACGCCATGAAGGCCTGACTGATGCGCTGTTCAAATCCAAACCCGTGGGCTCGCCGGCCAACTGCGACGCCTGCCACCGCGATGCCGCCGGCGGCCGTTTCGCCGACAGCGCCATCGAACTTCCCAAGGAGAATGTGAAATGATCAGGAAATCCGCGGTCCGGATTGTGGCCGGGGCCGTTCTGGCCCTGGTTCCGAGTGGCTCTGCCGTGCTGGCTGGCGCTGCCCTGGACAGCGCCTTGACCCAGTACCGCGAGCAGAGCGGCCAGGACTTCTCGGCCGATCGGGGCCGCGCCTTCTTTCTCGCCCGCCCCGGCAGCGGCAAGGCCGAGACGCCATCGTGCACCTCGTGCCACGGCTCCTCGCCGCTGGCGGGCGGCCAGACCCGGGCCGGCAAGCCCATCGAGCCGATGGCGCTGTCGCAGACCCCGGAGCGCTACGCCGAGGCCAAAAAACGGGAAAAGTGGTTCCGGCGCAACTGCAAGAGCGTGCTGGGCCGGGCCTGCAGTGCCCAGGAGAAGGGCGATTTCCTCACCTTCATGCGTAGCCAATAGGGAGATATGAAATGACTGCCAAGACGTATATTCTTGCCGCCGCCGCGCTGGTCCTGTGGTCCGCCAGTGCAGGGGCGGACGAGCGCTATCGGCCGGTCAGCGACGAACGGGTGCGCCGGCTCTGTGGCGAATGCCACATGGTTTTCCAGCCCCAAATGCTGCCCAAACGCTCGTGGCACAAACTGATGGACGGCCTGGCCGATCACTTCGGCGAGGATGCCAGTCTGGAACCCGGCGAAAGCGCCCATATCCGCGGCTATCTAGTGGCCCACGCCGCCGATGCCCGCTGGCTGGACGGGCGTTTTATGCGCGGCATCGCGGACAACGTCACGCCGCTGCGTATCAGCGAGACGCCGCACTGGCTGCACGAACACGACAAGGAGCTTTCGCCCAGCGCCTACGACGACCCCAAGGTCAAGTCCAAGGCCAACTGCCCGGCCTGCCACCGGCGCGCCGCGGAGGGCGATTACGATGACGACTAGGAATTCCCGATAGCGCCAAGAATCGCCGGGCATCGGTCGGGAATTTGTGCTCAGCTAGCGCCTGATGGCAGGCTACGGGCAGGGCAGGCGGGGTAACTGGCGGGCAACGGTGTTGCTGCTGGCGCTGCTGGTCGTGGCATTTTGCGAGGTCTTCCTGGTCATCGACGTGATGGCCGACATCTTCTACATCGACATCGCCACGCCTTGGCTCGATCACGACATCATCGAATTGGTGGCGGTCGTCGCGCTGGGGGCCTCGCTCATCGTCTTGAGCCTCGAGTTGCGCCGCCTGCTGCGCGAACGCCGCCGCTTCGAAGCCACGTTGAAGGCAGCCTCGGGCGAGCTTTTCCAGGTCATCACGGCCAAGTTCGACGACTGGGGCCTGACGGCATCGGAACGCGACATCGCGCTTTTGCTCATCAAGGGCCTGGCGCTGCAGGAAATCGCCGACCTGCGGGCCACCCGGCCGGGCACCGTCAAGAGCCAGTCGAACGCCGTCTATCGCAAGGCCGGCGTCAGCGGTCGCCACGAGCTGGTGGCTTATTTCGTCGAGGATCTGCTGGCCGGCGAGCAGTTGATCGTGGAGCCGGCGCAGGATGCTTGACGCCGTGGGCACGGCCGGACCAAGCTCCGGGATTCGCTCCGCCTCCCGCCCCACCCCGAAAATTCGCGTATGAACCCTGCCGCAAATCTCCCCGTGCCAGAACCGCCCCGGCCGCCCTGGCGCATCGGCGTCGACGTCGGCGGCACCTTCACCGACATGGTATTGCGCGACGCCGGCGGGCGTTTGTTTGTCTTCAAGGTGCCGTCCGTGCCCGAGGATCCGGGCCAGGGCGTGCTCGACGACCTCAAGCTGGCGGCCGAGGCCTTCGATTTGGGGCTGGGCAAGCTGTTGGGCGGTTGCGAGCTGTTCGTGCACGGCTCGACCATGGCCACCAACACCATCATCGAGCGGCAGGGCGCCCGGGTCGGGCTGTTGACCAGCCAGGGGTTTCGCGATTCGCTGGAAATCCGGCGCGGCATGCGCGAGGACCAGTGGGACCACCGAAGGCCCTTTCCCGAGGTGCTGGTGCCCAGATATTTGCGCTTGCCCATAGGCGGCCGGCTGGACCGCGACGGCGCCGAAGTGGCGCCGCTGGTGGAAGCGGACGTGGCAAAGGCGCTGGCGGTCTTCGCCGAGGAGGGGGTCGAGGCGATCGCCGTCTGCCTCATCAATAGCTGCCTCGAAACGGGCCATGAGAGGCGCTGCGGCGAGCTGCTGGCCGAGGCCTGGGCCGGCGACTGGGTGTCGCTCTCGCACCAGATCGTGCCCCTGATGGGCGAATACGAGCGCACCTCGACGACCGTGATGAATGCCTACCTGGCGCCACGTGTGGTGGGTTACCTGCGCCGCCTCAACGACAAGCTCTTGGACTTGGGGCTCGGTCACCCCATCCTGCTGGTGCAGTCGAACGGCGGTGCCGTGTCGGTCGACCAGGTGGCGGCCCGGCCGGTCAACCTGGTGCTGTCGGGCCCGGCCGCCGGGGTGGGGGCGCTGAACCACTACCGGCGCACGGTGGGGTCCAGGAACCTGATCTGCATGGAAATCGGTGGCACCAGTTGCGATGTCACGCTGATGGGCGAGGGCGCCATCGCCCTCACCGACCAGTTGCGCATCGAGGGCTACGACCTGGCGACGCCGGCCATCGACATCCAGACGGCGGGAGCGGGCGGCGGCACCATTGCCGGCGTCGACGGCGCCGGCATGCTGACGCTGGGGCCCCAGGGCGCCGGTGCCCGGCCGGGACCGGCGTGCTATGGCTTTGGCGGCCGGCAAGCCACCGTTACCGATGCCCAATTGCTGCTGGGCCGCCTGCGCTCGGGCAGCTATGCCGGCGGCGCCATCAGCCTGGACGAGGATCTCGCCCGCCAGGCCATGGAGGCGGTAGCCCAGCCCCTGGGTATCGGCGTCGAGGAAACCGCCATCGGGGTGATCCGGCTGTTGGAACAGAATCTGCTGCACGTGGTCGAGAAGATCTCCATCGAGCGCGGCCACGACCCGGCCCGCTTCGTGCTGGTGGCGGCCGGCGGGGCGGGGCCCATGCACGGCGCCGCGGTGGCCCGGGCGCTGGGCTGTGGGCAGGTCTACGTGCCGCGCCAGGCCGGCGCCTTCTGCGCTTTCGGCATGCTGCATTCCGACGTGCGCCACGACTATTTGCAGGTGCTGGTGGATGACCTCGATGCCGTGGCGGGCGAACGCTTGGAAGCGGTGTTTGGCGATCTCGAATCCCGGGCCGAGCCGGTTCTCGAATCCGAGGGTTTCGGGCCCCAGTCCCGCCACCTGCAACGGCAACTCGATCTCCGCTACCGCAGCCAGCAATGGTCGATCCGGGTCGATGTGGAGATGCCAGGGGGGGAATCGGGCTTCGATGCGGCGGCCGTGCGCCGCGCTTTCGAGGTCGAGCACGAACGCCAGTACGGCCACATCCAGCCAGAGGGCGGTATCGACGTCACGGCGCTGAGGTTGGTGGCGCGGGGATTGATCGAGCTCTCGGAGCCCGAACCCCTGGCCCAGGCCGGCGCGCTGCCCGAGCCCGAGAGCCGCATGGTCTACCAGGACGGCGAGACCGGCTGGCTCGAGACGCCGGTCTATGCCGGAGCCGGCCTTGGCCCCGGCCATCGGCTGCAGGGGCCGTTGTTGATCGAGGAACCGACCACGACCGTGGTGGTGGGCCCCGACGACAGCCTCGAGGTGGACGATTTCGGCAACTTCGCGATTACGCTGGGGGCCCGGCCATGAGCCTCGATCCCATCCAGCTGGCCCTGGTGCAGAACCGCCTCGACCACGTCTCGCGGCAGATGGGCTGGGTCATGACGCGCACGGCGCGCAGCCCCATCTTCAACCAGAGCCACGACTTTTCCTGCTTCATCACCGACCCCGCCGGCACCCTGGTCAGCCAGGCCGACGGAATTCCTATTCATACGGGCGGCGGCGGCTTTGCCGTGCGGGCGCTGTTGGCGGCGTTCGAGGATGATATTGGCGAGGGCGACGTCTTTTTGCTCAATGATCCCTACGTGGCCGGCGGCAACCATTTGCCGGACTGGGTTATCGCCCGGCCCATCTTCGTCGACCGGACGCTGGTGGGGTTCTGCTGCAACCGGGCGCACCAGTCCGACATCGGCGGCGGTGCCGCCGGCACCTATAACGCCGAGGCCACCGAGATCTTCCATGAAGGCGTCCGCCTGCCGCCGCTCAAGCTGATCGAGGCCGGGCGCATCCGCCAGGACCTGTGGAACCTGTTGCTCCTCAACAGCCGCACGCCCGACCTGCAGGATGGCGACCTGCGCGCCATGGTGGGCTCGACGCGCATCGGTGGCGAACGCGTGGCGGATCTGATCGCCGAGCTCGGCGTCGAAGCCGGGTTGGCCTACTTCGAGGGCATTCTCGACCATGCCGACCGGCGCTTCCGGGCCGCGCTTGCGGAACTCCCCGACGGCCGCTACCAGGCCACCGAGGTCATCGACAACGATTGTTTCGAGTTTCGCGACATAACCATATGCCTGGCCCTGACGGTTGCCAATGACACGGTGCACGTCGACTTCACGGGCAGCGACGGTCAGATCCTGGGCTTCAAGAATTCCTCGCTGGCCAACACCTATTCGGCCGTCTACATGGCGCTGGCGTCCTATTTCGAGCCCGATCTTCCGCGCAACGAGGGTACCTTTCGCGGCGTCGAGATCACCGCGCCCGAGGGCTCGATCGTCAATCCCCGGCCGCCGGCACCGGTCACCATGTGCACCGTCTTCGTGGCCCACGAAATCGTGCATGCGGTGTGGAAGGCCTTGGCCGAGGCCGATCCGGTCCGCAGTTGCGCCGGCTGAGCCAAGTCGATCCACAGCGTCACGGCCGGCGGCATCGGCACGGCGCGGCCCTTCGTGCTCTACCACTGGCACGCCATGCCGGGCGGCGGGGCGACGGGGAACCGCGACGGCTTCAATACCATCGGCCACCTGATCGCCCTGGGCGGTTTGCATCTGCCCAATGCCGAGACCTACGAGCAGGTCTACCCCATCCGGATCGAGCGACAGGAATTCCGCTGCGACGGCGGCGGGCCGGGCGAGTTCCGCGGCGGCAGCGGCATCGACTACCAGGCCCGGGTACTGGCGGCCGGCGAACACACGTTTCGCGGCGAGGGCGTCGGTGCGCCTTCGGGCTTCGGCATTGCCGGCGGCCAGGCCGGCCTGGGCGGCTCGATCACCGTTTACCCCGAAGGCCAGGCCGATTTCGAGGCCCCCAAGTACGGCAAACGCAACCTGCCGCCGGTCCAGATTGCCGCCGTCTCGCCCGGTGGCGGCGGCTGGGGTGATCCCTTGCGCCGCGATCCCGAGCACGTTCTACGCGATGTTCGCGACGGTCTGGTCAGCGCCGCGGCGGCGCGCCAGGTCTACGGCGTCGTGCTCGACGTGGCCGGCCGCCAGGTCGACAATGACGCCACCATCGACCTCAGAATCCGCCTGTCCCAAGAACGAGGTGAGACGCCATGAGCACTACCGTGACCAGCGAATTCGCCGACGCCATCGCCACCATCACCCTGAACGGGCCCGACGAGATGAACGTGCTGTCGATCGAGCGCGCCCGCGACTTGGCCCGGGCCGTGACGCTTGCGGCCCTTGACCCGGAGGTGCGCTGCGTCGTGCTGCAGGGTGCCGGCGGCAATTTCTGCGCCGGAGCCGACGTCAAGTGGATGCTCTCCAAATTCGAGCTCTCGGATGCCGAGCGGCGTTTCGGTGCCAAACAAATCCTCAACGACCTGCACCAGACGACCCGCACGCTGCGCACCATGGCCAAGCCCGTAATCGCCAGCGTCGAGGGTGCGGCGGCCGGCGGCGGGTTCAGCATCGTGATGGGCTGCGATATGATCGTGGCCGCGGAAAACGCAGTATTTACAATGGCGTACAGTAACCTTGGCCTTTGTCCCGATGCCTCCGGCAGCTATTCGCTGCCGCGCCTGGTGGGGGTGCGCAAGGCCATCGAGCTGGCCTTCCTGGGCGAACCCATCGGCGCCCGCGAGGCCCTCGAGTTGGGCATCGTCAATCGCCTCGTGGCGGATGCCGAACTGGCCACCGAGACCGCCGCCCTGGCCGGCCGGCTGGCCGCCGGCGCCACTTACGCCTACGGCAAGACCAAGATGCTCTACTACCGTTCGTTGGCGTCGTCCTATGAGGAACAGCTCGAAGCCGAGGGCGATGCCGTCACCGACTGCATGATCTCGGAGGATTTTCGCGAGGCCGTGCAGGCCTTCGTGGAAAAGCGCCCGCGCATGTTTGTCGGACGCTGAGGGCCGTGACCGGCTGAGAAATGCGGGCTAAAGTGCCCCCGGAAAATCCAGCGAGGCGAAAGATGTCCGAATCCCTGGCCCAGGCCGCACAGTCCCCTGGCGGCCCAAGCGACAAGATCGCTTCCGTCGAGGCCATCGTCGATGGCCTGGGCAGCGTCGGCTACATCGCCTCGCAGCAGATCGCCACGGCGCTTTTCGTCGCCGAGCACCTGCAGAAGCCGATCCTGGTCGAAGGCTCGGCCGGGGTGGGCAAGACAGAACTGGCGCTCTCGGCGGCGGCCTGGCTGGAGCTGCCACTGATCCGCATGCAGTGCTACGAAGGCCTCGACGAATCCAAGGCGCTATACGAATGGAAGTACGGCAAGCAGTTGCTGTACACCCAAATCCTCAAGGACAAGGTGGGTGGCACCCTGGCCGATGCCCCCGACCTCGATGCCGCCATGGCCCGGCTGCACGGCTTTGGCGATCTGTTTTTCTCGGAGCAGTTTCTCGAGCCCCGGCCGCTCTTGAAGGCGTTGCGCCAAGAGGGCGGCGCGGTGCTGTTGATCGACGAGGTCGACAAGTCCGACGAGGAGTTCGAGGCCTTTTTGCTGGAAGTGCTGTCGGCCTTCCAGGTCTCGATCCCCGAGATCGGCACCGTCGTCGCCACCGTGCCGCCGCTGGTCTTTCTCACCTCCAACAACGTGCGCGAAATGGGCGATGCCCTGAAGCGGCGCTGTCTGCACCTGCACATTCCGCTACCCGATGCCCGCCTCGAACAACGCATCGTGGCCTCGCGGGTGCCCGACATCGAGGCGCGGCTCAACCGCCAGCTGGTCGAGTTCGTACAGTTGCTCAGGGCCGAGGAACTCAAGAAACTGCCCTCGATCTCCGAGACCATCGACTGGGCCCGGGTGCTGCTGCTGCTGCATGCCGAGGCCCTGGAGATCGGCCTGGTGCGCGACACCATGAACGTGCTGCTGAAATTCGAACAAGACATCGCCGCCATGGCGCCCCGTGTTCCGGAGATGGTGCGCAAGACGGCGGAGCACTTGCCGGGCTGAGCCGGGGCGCTCGTGCAGCAGACCATCGAAAACTTCCTGCGTGCGCTGAGGGCGGCCGACATCCGGGTTTCGCCGGCCGAGGCCATCGATGCCCACCGCACCATCGACGTGGTCGGATATGGCCAGCGCCAGCTGCTCAAGGACGCGCTCTGCGTCACCCTGGCCAAGACGGCGGACGAGGTCGGGCGCTATGAGGAATGCTTCGATCTTTTCTTCAGCCGCGACGAGTTTCGCGCCGACGCTGACGGTGAAGCCGGGGCCGGAACCGAGGGCGAGGGGCTAAGCGAAGCCGAAGCGGAAATGCTGGCCGACCAGGCCCTGGCGCAGATGGTCATGGGGGGCGACGGCGAGGGCCTGGCGCGGGAGATGGACCGGGCTGCCAACCAGGTCGGTGTGAGCAATATCCAGTCTTTCATCCAGCGCGGCAACTTTGCCCGGCGCATCCTCGACCAGATGGGATTGCGCGATCTGGAGCGGCTGATCGCCGAGCTCAACCGCCGGGGCGACGAGGCCGCGGCGGAACTGGTCGAGCGCCTGGAGGCCGGACGGCGCATGCTGCTCGACGAGGCGCGCGAGTTCGTCGAACGCCAGTTCGAGCTCTATGCCCGCAATGCCGGCCAGAACCTGCGCCAGGAATTTCTCGCCGAGACCCGGCTCTCGGCCGTCGAACAACGCGATTTCGAGGTCATGCACCGCCTGGTGCGCAGGCTGGCCAAGCGCCTGGCCACGCGCTACAGCCGGCGCCGCCACCGGGCCCGGCGCGGCCGCCTCGACGTACGCCGTACGCTGCGCCGCTCCATGGCGCATGACGGCATTCCCTTCGAGACGGTGTGGAAGCAGATCAAGATCGAACGCCCCCGCATCGTCGTCTTGTGCGACGTCTCGCGCTCGGTGGCGGCGGCGGCGCGGTTCCTGCTCTTGTTCCTCTACAGCCTCAACGAGGTCATCGCCGAGCTCCATGCCTTCGCCTTCTCCGACCGCTTGATCGACGTGAGCGAGATCATGGAAACGGAAAACGTCGAGACCGCCATTCCGGCGGTGCTTGAAGAGATCGGCTATCGTTCAACGGATTACGGCCAGGCCCTGGTCGATTTCTGCGACCTCCACCTCGAGCGGCTGGACCGGCGAACGACCGTGATCGTATTGGGCGACGGGCGCTCCAACTTCACCGATCCCCGCCTCGACCTGATGCGCACGTTGCATGACCGGAGTAAAGCCGTGATCTGGCTTAACCCCGAGCCCGAGGGTTTCTGGGGGCTGGGCGATTCCGAGATGCACCGCTATCGCCGCTTCTGCCACGTCGCCCGCACCTGCAACACCGTGCAGCACCTGGAAGACGTCATCGACGGCGTGCTCAAGAGCTACATGCGGGGCTAGCGCGGATCTCTTTGTCCCCCCCCCCTCAGGCGGCGCAAATGCCGTATTTGGGCAGGATATCGTCGATCACCGTGAGGCGGTGTTCCTTGGCCGCATCGTGAAACATCTTCCAGTTGCTGGTGAGAAAATCCTCGTCGTAGGGGTACACTTTGTCCTCGCTATCCACGGCAGCAACCTCGCCAATAGCCTGATGTTTCCAAGAGCCATGGCCCTTTGGAACATAGGAAAGATCTTGGGCGGGGAAGCCCAGCCGGCCCTCCGCAATGTCGTCCAGCCAGAGCTCGTGCCGCACATCTCCATCGGGATCGGCGAATCTTACGAACCTGTCGCGCAGATGCTTTTTCTGTTCGTCTTGCAGCCCGTCCGATGGGCCATCCCAGTTGCCGGCGAGGTAGCGTTGGAAGAGCTTGCAGAGCTCGTCCGCGGCCTCCACGAACAACTCGGTGTTGTTCCTTTCAACGGTGACGGGCCTATCGAGCCCGTTCTGATAACTCCAACTGGCGTAGGGTCGATCGGGGTAGGAAAGTGCCGGGCCATGGCCCAGCGGCGGGATGGCGTGGCTTGCAAGATTGCCGAAGAGGCTGGTGATTTTTCTCTCGAAAATGTTGTCGGCGTTGCCGTTTTCGTCCTTCAGCCCCGACACCATGTTGATCTTGTGATTGACGCCCGCGAAGCCCTGATGCGCCCAGGTATCGGCAAAGACATGGGCCGTAACCCCGAGCCGGTGCAGGGCATAGTCTTTGTCTTGATCCTCCACACAGGCTCGGCACATGTCCTGAGCGATAGGACTGTTGGGTTTGCAAACCAGCTTGTGGATAAGCGATTCGTCGGGATTCTCGCCCGCGGCAAGGCCGTCGTTGCCTGGCAGGAAGTGGAAGGGGAGCCAAACAAGGTGGTTCTTGAGGCCTTGAAAATTGCGATAGTCGAGCATCTTATGGGCGCTTGAGAGGCGGCGATACAAGATGTCACCATCGAAAGTGACAGTCCCATCGTTGGTGGCATCATCAATGTACTGGGCGCAATGGGCGACCAGCGCGGCGTCGTCGTGACTGAAATCCGCATAGCGGGCCACGACGTAAGTCACGGCGTGATGAAAGTCGATCTGCATCGTCAAAATCCCTATGTATCAGCGGTAGAAAATATTACGCTTGTGGGATTTCTCTGTCTAATGATTTATCGGAAAAGTAGATTGCTAAATATTGACAGGTGCTTTTGCGGGTAAAATTCTTGCTCCTATTTCCCTTGTTCTGCGCTCAGATTCCGACGATGGCGGCGGGAAAGAGCGCCTCGGGGTAGCCCACCTGGGCGGCCTCCTGCCTCAGTTCGGCCAACTGGGCCTCGCTGTCGGCATCGCCTTGGCCGCGACCCATGGCGGCCAGCAGGCGGCCGCGGGCAACGTGGAAGCGGGACCAGGGCAGGGGCTCGTCGCTATAGGCCTCAAGGGCGTCGGCCTGGGCCCCTCGGCGCCGGGCCAGTCGCCGGCCCTGAGCTGCGCATCCATGGCCAGCTGGTGGAAATGGAGGTGGTTGTGGCTGATCGCGCCCGCGGCCAGCAGGCGCTGGCCGCGGGCGATGGCGGCCTGGCGCCGCTCGGCATCGCGGGTGACAAACGCGATGGCGCCCTGCAACCAGGCGCCGGAGAACTGCGGGCCGGCCTTCTCGATCATGGCCCAGGCGCGCTGCAGCTGCTCCTCGGTGTTCTCGCCGCGGCCCAGCAATTGGGCCACGGCGGCGCCCATCCAGATGGCGTCGGCGGCGAACAGCGTCGAGCCCAGGGCCTCGGCCGTTTGGCGGCAACGCCGGGCATGGTCGAGCGCTTCCTCGCCGCGGCCGAGGTAGGGCAGGATGGTCACCAGCACGTTGCGCCCCACCATCTCCGAACGCCGGTCGCCGATGCGCTGCGCCACCTCGACCGCGCGCTGGCAGTCGGCCACGGCGGCGGCATCGTGGAGGTAAAAACTGGTGATGCCGCGCATGCAGAGGTTGGCCACCTCGATGCGGGTCTCGGCGTGGTCGCGGGCGATGCGGACGCAGTGGTCGAAATGCCCCTGGGCGGTGATCATGCGGCCGCGCTGGTAGTAGGCATCGCCAAGGCCCGAGAGCGCCCGTGCCTCGAGCCCCGGCAGGCCGGCCCGGCGCGCCTCCACGCAGGCCGTTTCGTGGTCGGCCAGGCACTCGGCCTCGTGGCCCAGGCTGAAGCGGATGGAGCCGCGCAGGATGTGAAACTCGGCCAGCAGTTTTGCCTGACCCAGCGCCGTCGCCACCGGCTCGGCTCGGGCCAGCACCTCGAGGGCCTCGTCGTGGCGCTCGGCCAGGCGTTGCCCCGCCACCATGCCGAGCCAGGCGCGGCAGCGCTGTTCGTCATCGGCGGCGGCGTCCAGGGCTACCTCGAAGGCGGCGATGGAGGCGTCGATGCGGGCCAGGTCACGCAACAGCTCGCCCACCAGGCAGGCCAAGCCATAGTGTTCGGCCGGCTGGACCGCCAGGGCTCGGCCGCGCTCGGCCAGTTCGAGGGCGCGCTCGAAGCGGAAGTCCTGGGCCAAGGCCCGGGCCGCCTCGAGATAGGCCGAGGCCGCGCCCTCGCCGGCGCGCTCCAGGTGCTCGGCGTGCAGCAGCGGGTCGCGGCCCTGGTACCAGGCGGCGGCGTCGCGGTGCAGCGCCTGGCGCCGCGAGCGCGTCAGCGAGGCATAGACGCTGTGCTGCACCAGGTTGTGGGCGAACAGGTAGTCCTCGCCATCGGGCCGGATCAGGGCGCAGTCGAGCAGTGCCTCGGGCTGCCAGGCCTCATCGCCGAGCAACCGGTGCAGCGGCTCAAGGGCAAAGCGGCCGCCCAGGCCCGAAGCCAGTTGGGCGGCCAGGCGGTCGGGCTCGGCCAGGCGGTCGGGCTCGGCCAGCCGGTCGAGCCGGGCCTGGACGATGGCCTCGACGGAAGCCGGCACGGCATCGGCCGCCGCCTCGGGCTGGTCGGCGGCCAGCAGCAACTGGTCGAGAAAAAGCGGGTTGCCCTCGGCCCGGGCGATGCAGGCGGCGATGGCGGCTTCGTCTTCAACCTCGCTGTGGCCCGCCAGCTCGAGCCCCTCGGCCTGGCTGAGGGGACCCAGATCAATGGTCGTCAAGGCCGCACCCTGGGCCGCCTGGCGCCAGCGCTGGTCGAGCGGATCGGCATCGCTGCGCGAAGTCAGAACCAAGAGCGCCGCCACCTGACGCACCGCCGCCGCGGCCAGGGCGAAGTGGGCCAGGGTGCGGCCATCGGCCCAGTGCAGGTTCTCGACCACTATCAAGAGCGGCCGGTTGGCGGCCAGCGCCGCCACCAGGGTGCGCACGGTGGCCACGCCCTGCCGGTTGCGCGTGGTGAAGTCCATGGCCGCCAGCAGGGCGGCCAGGTCGGGCGGCTGGGGCAGGCGCAGCAGATCGTTGAGGTGGAGGCGTTGGGCCGGTTCGCAAAAGCCCGCGGCCATGGCCCGCTCGGCGGCCCGGCGGCGCTCCTCGAGGTCGGCGTCGTCGGCCAGGCCGAGCAGTGACTGCGCCAACAGCCGCGTCGGACCGGGCCCCAGGCCCGAGCCGAACTCGCGGATGCGCATGAGGTGGGCATCGAAACCCCGGCCGCGGGCCTGGCTCATGGCCTGCTCCACCAGGCGGGTCTTGCCGATGCCGGGATCGCCGCGAAGATGGACCGTAAATCCCTGCTCGCCGGCTGCCGCGACCTGGGCCAGCGCCGCCAGTTGCTGCAGCTCGGCGGCCCGGCCGACGAAGGGGCGGCTGTCACCGGCGGCCAGGCCGTGGGCCCGCCACAGCCGTTGCGGCGTGGCAAAGCCCTTGAGCTCGGCGCCGGCGATCTCGCCGGCTTCGAGGCGTCCGGCCAGGGCGCGGCGCAGGCTGTCTGCCACCACCGTCTGGCCTGGCCCGGCCAGGCCGGTGAGGCGGGCGGCCAGGTTGACGCATTCGCCGGTGACGGAACCGTCGGCCAAGACCCGGCCCGAGGCGATGCCGATGTGGGCGGTCAGCGGCGCTCCATCGTCCAGCGCCTCGAGGCCGGCATGAATGGAAAACGCCGCCTTCAGCGCCCGTTCGGCCTCGTCGCCGTGGGCCTTGGGCACGCCGAAAAGCGCCATGGTGCTGTCGCCGATGTGCTTGTCGATGTGGCCGCCGTGGCGCACCAGGGCCTCGTCGGCCAGCCCGAGAAAGCGTTGCAGCAGGGCCCGCAGATCCTCGGGATCCAGTCGCGCGCTGAGCTCGGTAAAGCCCGAGAGATCGGCGAACAGTACCGTCACGTAGCGCAACTCAGGGCTGGCCGGGGCCGTCTCCGGGGCGCTGAAGTCAAGCTCCTCGACCACCCAGGCCGTGGGTTGCTCGTGGTCCATGGTGAAGCCGAAGTTGATCTCGGGCACCGGGGGTGTTGATTGGTTTGGCGGCTCCGGCCCTTCTTCGGCGCTCTCGGTGTTTTCGCTGTCTGCTTCGCTGCTGCGGCGGCGCTCGCTGATCTGGCGATAAAGAGCCTCGGTCTCGGGCTCGGGCGCAACCGCGAGTTCGCGGCGCAAAAGCTCGCGGCAGGTGCGGTACTGCTTCAGCGCCGCCGCCGGCCGGCCCTGGCGGACGTAAAGCTGCATCAGCCGGCGGTGTACGTCCTCGCGCAGCGGATCGAGCGAGATTAGCCGGGTGGCCAGGCGCACGGCGCTTTCCTGGTTGCCGGCCTCGGCGTGGTGGTCCAGGAGCCGCGTCATGGCGGTGCCGGCCTGCTGACGCAGGCGCTGGCGCTCGATGCCGAGCCAGTCCTCGAAGGCGTGGCCGTCGATGTGGAAGCCGTCCAGCAGATCGCCGCGATAGAGCGCCACGGCGTCTTCCAGCGCAGCCGGCGTGTCCTCGGCCAGCAGCGCCTCGAAGCGGCCGACGTCGGTCACCACGCCGGCATCCAGCGCCAGATTTTCGCCGGCCGCCGCCAGGGCGCCGTGACCCACTTTGCGCACCGCCGCCAGGGCCTGGCGCAGGCTTGAGCGGGCCTGGCTCTCGGCGCTGTCGTCCCAGAGCAAGGCCGCCAGCTTGTCGCGCGACTGGGGCCGGCCGGCCACGGCGAGATAGGCCAGCAGGCCGCGCGCCTTCTTGGCCGTCAAGGCCACGACGACATCTTGCGGGCCGGCCCGGCGCAGCTCGAAGCCACCAAAAAGATCAAGATTGAGTGCGACCAACGATTCCCCCGCCAACGCGTCCCTCAATAGGCGTTGTTTCCCCTTTATAGCGCGCTGGAGCGCTTTTTCACGCCGTTTTCACGCTCCACCCCGCGGCACTTTCACGCCGGCCGGCCAATATCCAGCCCCAACGCAAAGCCAAATACGGAACCGGACCATGACCATGACCGCCATTGCCACAGATACCGACCGGCAGCAGGAAAAAGCCGCCGAATTCGCCGAACGCATGCTGGGCGTCATCAACGACGGCGCCCTCGCCCTGATGACTTCGGTCGGCCACCGCACCGGGCTCTTCGACACCATGGCCGAGTTGCCGCCGGCCGACAGTCGGCGCATCGCCGAGGCGGCCGGCCTGGATGAGCGCTACGTGCGCGAATGGCTGGGTGCCATGACCACCGGCGGCATCGTCGAATGCGACCGGGCCGGACGCCTCTTCCGCCTGCCCGGCGAACACGCCGCCGTGCTGACCCGCGCCGCCAACCCCGACAACATGGCCGTGACGACCCAGTACATCGCCGTGCTGGGCGGTGTCGAAGACCAGATCGTCGAATGTTTCCGCCACGGTGGCGGCGTGCCCTACGAAGACTTCCCGCGCTTCCACGAGGTGATAGCCGAGGAAAGCGCCTAGAGTGTGGTGGCGGCCCTGATCGACGACATCGTGCCGCTGGTGCCGGGCCTGAGCGAGAAGCTGGAGGCGGGCATTAGCGTGGTCGACGTGGGCTGCGGCAGCGGCCGGGCCATGAACCTGCTGGCGCGGCACTTTCCCAACAGCCGTTTTCAGGGCTACGACTTCTCGGACGAGGCCGTGACCAGGGCCCGGGCCGAGGCCGCCCGTTTTGGTACCACCAACGCGAGCTTTGAGAGACGCGACGCCGGCGACCTGGGGGTCGAGGAATTCGATCTGGTCACCGCCTTCGATGCCATCCACGATCAGGCCGCGCCGGCCGCCGTGCTGGAAGCCATCCGCCAGGCGCTCAAGCCCGGCGGCATCTTCCTGATGCAGGACATCGGCGCCTCCAGCCACGTCCACGGCAATCTCGACCACCCCTTGGGGCCGATCCTCTACACCACGTCGTGCATGCACTGCATGACGGTGTCGTTGGCCCAGGGCGGCGCCGGCCTGGGCGCCATGTGGGGCGAGCAGACGGCGCGGCGGATGCTGGCCGAGGCCGGTTTCGCCAGCGTCACCGTGCAGGCCCTGGAGCACGATCCGCAGAACTATTACTACGTCGCGGCCTAGCCGCCGGCGCCAACGCTGAGGAGAAAAACCATGACCCGCGATACCTTCTACCGCCACGCCCGGCAGGACGACAGCCGCTGCATCGCCGAGCTTTTCCAGTATTCCTCGGACGGCGTTGCCGATTACGTGTGGAATACCATGGCCGGGCGGGAGTCGCTGCTCGACGTGGGCACGGCGCGCTACAGACGCGAGAACACCGAGTTCTCCTACCAGAAATGCGTTGTCGCCGAGCGCCGCGGCCGGGTCGTCGGCATGGTGCACGCCTACCCGGTAATCGAGGCCGGCGGTGCCGTCGACGATCCCGTTCTCAGACCCTATGCCGAACTGGAGGCGCCGGGCAGCCTTTATCTCTCGGGCATGGCGCTCAAGCCGGCTTTTCGCAATGGCGGCCTGGGGGCGGGGTTCTTCGCCCTCGCCCGCGAGCGTGCCCGGCGCCAGGGGCTCGAGCGTCTCAGCGCGCTGGTGTTCGAGAGCAACGCCGGATCATTGAGGCTTTGTCGGCGCCAGGGTTTCGTGGTGGTCGATGCCCGGCCCGTGGTGCCCCACCCGCTGATCCGCCGGCAGGGCCAGATATTGCTGTTGACCGCGGCCGTCTCCGCGGTCGAGGACGGAGCGGCGCCCGTGTTGCGCCCGGCCCATGAAGAAATCCATACCAGGAGGGCGGCATGAATATCATCGTGAAGCTGATGGCCGCTGTCGTGCTGGTGTTGGTGCAGGTGATGGCGTCGGTTCACATCTGGCGCCTTCGCGGCGTGCGGCAGGTCCCGGCAAGGAGGACGGCATGAACACCATCCTGGGCCTCCTGATGGCGGCCGTATCGCTGCCGGCGGAACTCATCGCGGTCTTGCACAGGCGCTACCGACTGGCCTTGGCGGGTTGGCAGATGGTGGCTGTCTCCGACCACCTGCTCGACGACATGGGGCTGAGCCGGCCGGCCATCGTTTCCGGGTTTCCCCGGGTTCAGGCCACCGAGCGGGGCTCGCCGTCGCGGTAGCGCCAGCCTTCGTCGCCGTAATAGAAGCCGTTGGAGAGCGGGGTGTCGAGCAGCGCCTCGAGCTCGTGCTGGGCCCCCTCGGCCTCGCGCTGGCCGTTGAGCACGGCGCGGAAAAGGTTGGCCACGGCCACCATGTCGGTCATGTGGGGCGAGAGCCGGAAGTGCTCGACGCCGGCGTGGCGCAACTCCGAGAGCTCGCCGAGCAGCAAGCCGTAGCGGTAACTCAGGGTTTGGGTGCCGTTAACGGCCAAAAAAGCCTCGCCGTCGAGGGTCTCGACGGTCATGCCGTCGGGATCGTCCTCGCAGACGTACTGGCAGCCGTCCTTGTGCAGGCCGTGGACCCGGGCGTGGTAGCAGCGCGCCGAGATGGCCAGCGGCAGGCGGCCGAAGACGGCCACCTCGAGGGCCACGCCGCGGCCCGCCAGCGCCGCTATCGAGGCGCCGGGCAATTCATGGGGCAGGCAGATGCGCTCGGCGCCTTGGCGGGCCAGGTAGTCCACCGTGCCTTCGTTGTAGACGTTGACGAAGGGGCCGATGCAGTGCCGCCGGCCGGCCAGCAGTGCCGTGCCCCAGAGGTCGTTGGCCTCGATCAGGCGCTCCTCGTCGGCGGCCAGGGCCCTCAGGCTCTCCATCTCGCGCGGGCTCATGATCAGCGCCAGGGTCGAGATCACCACCTGCTTGCCGGCCGCCTCCAGGCGTTCGATGACGGCGCCCAGCAAGGGTTCGAAAAAGCTCTCGCGCTTGGAGCACACGACCTCGCCCAGATAGACCGTGTCAAGCGCCGCCTCGTCGGCCATTCGGTAATAGAAATCACGTTTTTGCTCGGCCGGCCAGTTGAAGAGAATGGGCCCGAGGTTAAGCGCCGGCGCGCTCATCGCCAGGCCTTCTCATAGACGCCGGTGGTGCCCTGCTGGCCCTCGCTCAGGTCCTCGAGATCAAGCGCCGGGATGTCCTGCTCGGCGGCAACGGCGTCGACGGCCTTGCGGAAGGCGGCGACGACGCGGGCGACGTAGGCCTTGCCGCGCTGGCGGCCTTCGATCTTGAGGCCGGTGACGCCGGCCGCCTGCACCTCGGGCAGCATGGCCTGGACGCTCAGGCTGGTGGGCTCCTCGAAAAGGTAGGAAGCCTCGCCCCGGGCTTTGAAACGGCCCTTGCAGAGCGTCGGATAGCCCCTGTCCTCGTGCTCGGTGAAGACGTTGACGGTGAATTCGCCGAGTCGGGAGACCAGGCCCTCGGGCCGTTCCTCGTAGTGGGCGTGGCTGGCTGGCGAGCAGACGCCGCAATTGTTGGGCGACTTGCCGGTGACGTAGGAGGAAAGGGTGCAGCGGCCCTCGGCCATGACGCAGAGGCCGCCGAAGGCGAAGATCTCGGTCTCGACCTCGATGGCCTGGTTGAGCTCACTGATCTCGGCCAGCGTGAGTACGCGCGGCAGCACCACCCGGCGGACGCCGAACTCGCGGGCATAGAAGCCGATGGCCTCGGGGTTGGAGGCCGAGGCCTGGACCGAAAGATGGCGCCGCAGCTCGGGCTGGTTTTGGCAGCAGTAATCCAACAGCCCGATGTCGGCCAGGATCAAGGCATCGGCCCGCAGCGCCGCGGCGTCGTCGACGGCGCGCTGCCAGGGTCCGGGATTGCCGGCCTCGGGATAGGTGTTGACGGCGACGAAGACGCGGCAGTTGCCGGCGTGGGCGTAAGCAATGCCGGCCCGCAGCTCGTCGCGGCTGAAGTTGAGGCCGGGGAAATTGCGGGCATTGGTCTCGTCGCGAAACCCCAGATAGACGGTGTCGGCCCCGGCGTCGACGGCGGCCCTCAGTGCCGCCGGGGTGCCGGCCGGGCAGACCAGCTCGAGGGCGGTGCTCACGGCGCCGGCCGCTTGCGCTGCGGCCCTTTGCGCTCTAGATGTTCCAGCCTTTGGCCGAGCCTGGATAACTCGGCGGCCTGGCCGCGGTTTTGTTTCTCGACGTCTGCCAACAGCGCCCCGCGCAGCGCCGCCAGGTCGGCCGCCGCCCGGCCCAGCAGGGCCTCGGCCCGGGCCGCCAGCAGCCGGGCCAGCGGATTGAAGGGGCCGAAAAGCGACAGGATGTCGTCGAGCAGATCGATCTCCTCGCCATCGAGCGCGTTGCGCAACGCCACCACGGCCTCGGTATCGCCGTCGATGACCAGGGCGCGGGAGAAAAACACGGCATCGCCGTCGAGCCGCCCTTCCATCAAATCTATCAGCGTCAGCAGCGGGCCGCGCACGCTGGCCGTCGCCACCTCGTCGTCGCCCGGGCGCGCCAGGCGGAGCGAGGGCCGGGCCGCGTCGGGACAGAGCGCCAGGCGGAAGGGCAGGTCGGAGGGATCGATCAGCATCAGCGGGCAGTCCAGCCCCTCGAGCCGGTCGAACATGGCGGGATGGCGCGCCACCACGGTATCGAGGGCCAGCCGCAACAGGGGATTGAGCACGAAGCCGGGCAGCGGCCGGGCCAGCATGCCGCCGATCAGGACCGGTGACAGCGGCGCGGCAGTGGCGCTTTGGTGCGGGGCCGATGGGCTCATGCGGGGTACTCTGTGGCTACTCGCTCAGGCACTGTTGTAGACCACTTGAGCGCTGTTGGATACGTCGTAGCCGCCCAGTGCCGCCGCCCGTTGGGCAAAGGCCGGGCCCTTCATGAAGGTCACCAGGGCGCCCAGCGGTGCCTCGAAATAGGCCCGGCGGCGCAGCACCAGATCGCAGCGTTCGGTGTGCAGCGCCACGAAATCGAGGCCCAACTGACGCGCCACGGCCTCGATGGCGAGGCCGGCGTCGGCATTACCCTCACGCACAGCCAACGCCAGATCGAGCTCGCTACGGCAAGGATCCGCGGCAATGCTCAAATCCGCCAGCGCCAGGCCTTTCCGGCCCAGCAGGTATTCCAACAAAACGTGGCTGCCGGCCTGGCGCTGGCGCAGTGCCAGGCGCCGCCCCGGCAGGTCGGCCAGGCCCTCGATAGCCAGGGGATTGCCGGGCGCCAGCACCAGGCCCTGGCGGCGCCGGGCCCAGGTCAGGGCGACGATGTCGTAGCCGCCCAGGCGCTGGCGTACCGCCGAAAGCTCGTAACTGCCGGTGTCGGCCTCGACCAGATGCACCAGCGCCGCCGCGGCCTCGCCCGCGGCCAGGCGTTCGATGCCGTCGAGGCTGCCGCCGGGCAGCATGGCCAGGCCGCAGCCCGAGGCCGCCAGAGACCATTCCAGCAGCGGATCGTGGCTGCCGGCGATGACAGCCGGCGGCGGCGCGGTGGGCAGGGCCGGGTGGCTCAGCTCGACCCCGGCCAGCACCCAGGCCTCGACCAGGTGGCGGGGAAAGAGCCACTTGCCGGCCACCCGCGAGCAGGGAATGCGGCGGCGCTGGACGAGATCGTAGACCTTGCGCTGCTTGATGCGCAGGTACTCGGCGACCTCGCCGGTGGACATCATCTCGGGCACGGACGGGCTTGTCGGCGGCATGGATCGTCCTACATCAACATGCTACATTCCCTATGATAGACAGATTTGCGAAACATAGCCAGAAATTTGCATAAATATGCACAATACCTTCCCCCCAGCCCCACGCCGCCCCAAAGTTTCGGGGACAGGGACGCTTTTTCACGCGGACAAGAGTTTCGGGGACAGGGACCTAATTAGTTTCGTTCAAGAGTTTCGGGGACAAGAGTTTCGGGGACAGGGACCTATTTCAGGAGTTTCGGGGACAGGGACGCTTTTATTCCTATTTTTTCGCCAGGGGCCGGGGCGGTGAGTTCGGGCGACAACGCGCTGGCCACGGCGTTTTCGCTGATCGCCGGGCTGGACGCGGACTTGGTGGCCATCGTCGGGCTGTCGCTGCGGGTCAGCCTGACGGCGGTGGCGCTGGGCGCCTTGGTCGGCCTGCCGCTGGGCGCCGCCGTGGCGCTCTTTCGCTTTCCCGGCCGGGCCTCCGTGGCGGCGCTGCTCAGCGCCATGATGGGTCTGCCGCCGGTGGTGCTGGGCCTGATGGTCTACCTGGCGCTGTCGCGCTCGGGGCCGCTGGGCGTCTTCGGGCTGCTGTTCACGCCCGGTGCCATGATCATCGCCCAGTTTTTTCTCGTCATCCCCATCATCGCTTCGCTCAGCCGCCAGGTCGTCGAGGATCTTTGGGCCGATTACGAGGAGCCGCTGCGCTCGCTCGGCGCCGGCCCCGGCCGGGCCCTGCCGACCTTGCTGTGGGACGGCCGCTTCAGCCTGCTGACCGCCGTTCTGGCCGGCTTCGGCCGGGCCAGCGCCGAGGTCGGCGCGGTGATGATCGTCGGCGGCAACATCGACCAGGTAACGCGGGTCATGACCACGGCCATCGCGCTGGAGACCTCCAAGGGCAATCTCGAATTGGCTCTGGGGCTGGGCATCGTGCTGCTCGGCCTCAGCCTGGGCGTCAATCTGCTGGCCTTTGCCGGCAGTGCTGCGGCCCGGCGGCTGGGCTGAGCCATGGTGGCCTCGATCCTGCCGCTGGAGGTAGCGCAACTGGGCTTCTCGGCCGGTGGCGCGCAACTGCTCGAGGGCGTCGGATTTGTTCTCAATGCGGGCAGCCGCTCGATCATCCTGGGGGCCAACGGGGCCGGCAAGAGCCTGACGCTGAGGCTCTGCCACGGTTTGCTGGCGCCCAGCCAGGGCCAGGTGCGCTGGCAACGTCCGGCGGCCGAGGCGGCCCGGCACCAGGCCATGGTCTTTCAGCGCCCGGTGCTGCTGCGCCGCTCCGCGGCGGCCAACGTAAGCTATGGTTTGGCGCTCAGGGGCGTGCCTCGCGGCCGACGCCGGCGCCTGGTGGCGGAAGCCCTGGAGGTGGCCGGCCTGGGCGCCCTGGCCGGCCGGCCGGCAGGCTCGCTTTCGGGCGGCGAACAACAACGCCTGGCCCTGGCCCGGGCCTGGGCGCTGGGGCCCGAGGTGCTGTTCCTCGACGAGCCCACGGCCAGCCTCGACCCGGCCGGCACCCGCGCCGTCGAGGCGCTGATCGATGCTTTCCACCGGGGCGGTGCCAAGATCGTCATGACCACCCACGACCTGGCCCAGGCCCGCAGACTGGCCGACGAGGTGCTGTTCTTCCACCAGGGCCGGTTGTTGGAGCAATCGCCGGCGGCACGCTTCTTCGCTGGGCCCAGCAGCCTGGTGGCGCGGCGCTTCCTGGCAGGTGAAGTGGTATGAAGCGGGCACTTTTCCTGGTTGCCCTGTTGCTCGCCTGGCCTGCCGGGGCGGCTCTGGCGGCCGATCGCTTCATCGTCCTGGCCTCGACCACGTCGACCGAAAACTCAGGCTTGCTGGCCGACCTCCTGCCCCGCTTCCGGGCCCACAGCGGCATATCCGTGCGCGTCGTCGCCGTCGGCACGGGGGGGGCGCTACGTCTCGGCGCGCGCGGCGATGCCGACGTCGTGCTGGTGCACAGCCGCCGGGCCGAGCTCGATTTCGTGGCCGCCGGCCACGGCGTCGAGCGCCGCGAAGTGATGACCAACGACTTCGTCATCGTGGGACCGGTAGGGGATCCGGCCCGGGCCGCCGGCGCGGACGTGCTGCGGGCCTTGCGCCGCATTGTCGGCCGGCCCTTTGTTTCGCGCGGCGACGACAGCGGCACCCACAAAAAAGAACTTGGCCTCTGGCGTGCCGCCGGCCTCGACCCCACAGGGGGCGCTACAGGCGCAGCTTCGGCCGCCGGCGTTTGGTATCTCGAATCCGGTTCCGGCATGGGAGCGACGCTCAATCTGGCCGCCGCCAAGGACGCCTATGCGCTGGCCGACCGCGCCACCTGGCTGGCGTTTGGCAACCGGCGCGGCCTCGGCCTGCTGGTGGCCGGCGACAAGCGCTTGCTGAACGTTTACGGCGTCATGCTGGTCAACCCGGCCCGCCACCCGGTCAAGGCCGCCGAGGGCCGGGCTTTCATGGCCTGGCTGATGAGCGAAGGCCAGGCCGCAATCGGGGCTTTCCGGATCAAGGGCCAGCAGGCATTCTGGCCACAGGAAGCAAAAACTGGAGCGGATCTCGACAAATGAGTTTCGCTCCGGGAGGTAGACAATGAGCCTGGCCGACGAAAGCTTGAGACAGGACGCCTGGCGCCCGTTCGACGCCATGCTCGAGAAAATCCCGCTGAGCGATGGCCAGCGCGTGCTCGATTTGGGTTGCGCTGCCGGCACGGTGGCGGCCCGCCTGGCGGTGCGCGGCGCCGAGGTGCTGGGCGTGGATCGCGACAACCTGGCGCTCAAGGAAGCGCGCCAGAGGGTCCCCGGGGCCCGGTTCTTGAATGCCGACCTGGCCACGCTGGAGCTCATTGAGCCACCTTTCGACGGCCTTTGGTCGAGCTTCGCGGCGGCCTATTTTCCCGACTTTGGGCCGGTATTGCAGCGCTGGCTCAGTCATCTCGCACCCGGTGCCTGGCTCGCCCTGGTGGAAATCGAAGCCATGTTCGAGCACCGCCCGCTGGACGAAAACGCCCGGGCCGCGCTGGCCGAATTCGCCACCGAGATGCAGGCCCAGGGGCGTTACGATTTCGACATGGGATCGAAGCTCGCGGGCTTTTGCACCGCCGCCGGCCTCGAGGCGGTGGAGAGCTCGAACTGGGCCGACGCCGAGCTTGCTTTCCAGGGCCGGGCGGCACCCGACGTGCTGGAAGCCTGGCGGCGGCGCTTCGCCCGCCTCACGGCCATGCGCGAATTCCTCGGCCAGGCCCGCTTCGTGGCCAGCCGTGAGGCCCTGCTGCACAGCCTGGCCGCCCCCGACCACGAAGCCGGGGCCGGCGTCACCATGGTCCTGGCCCGCAAACCCTAACGCCAGCCCAGTCACCCTTTGGATATCGTCAGTTCGCTAAGATATTGTTTTTAGTGGTTTAAATTCCTAGTTCAGCGCTGAACTCGTTTTTTCGAACGAACCGTATCGGGAACGACAATGCGTCTGTGACGCCCCTAATCTTCTAGCTTTTCGCTGACCGCGGCTTCGGCGAAGGTTGCCATGCCGGTGTGGGTGGCGACGGCGGCCTTGATCAGGTTGGCGGCAAGTGCCGCGCCCGAGGCCTCGCCCAGCCGCATGCCGAGATCCAAAAGCGGTGTTTTGCCCAAGGCCTGGACCAGGCGGGCGTGGGCTGTTTCGGCCGAACGGTGGGCCACCTGGCAATGATCGAGCGTGGTGGGTTCGAGGGCATGCAGGGGCGCCGCCGCGGCGCAGCTGACGAAGCCGTCGAGCAGCACCGGGACGCGATGCGCCCGCGCCGCCAATATGGCCCCGGCCATGGCCGCGATCTCGCGCCCGCCGAGACGGCGCAGGATATCGAAGCCGTCGCCCATCTCGGGCCGGTGCAGCGCCAGCGCCGCCTCCAGCACCTCGGCCTTGTGGCGCACGCCGGCGTCGTCGAGGCCGGTGCCGGGCCCGGCCCAGTCGGCAGCAGAGCCGCCGAACACGGCTTGGCTGAGCGCCGCCGCCGAGGTGGTGTTGCCGATGCCCATCTCGCCCAGGCACAGGAGATCGGCCCCGATGTCGACCTTGGCCGCCCCCAGCGCCAGCGCCTCGGCGCACTCCGCCTCGCTCATGGCCGGGCCCTGGCTGAAGTCGGCGGTCGGGCGTTCGAGCTCCAGGGCATGGACGCCGAGCGTCGCCCCGGCGATTTGGCAGAGCTGGTTGATGGCGGCGCCGCCGCCCTCGAAGTTGGCCACCATCTGCACCGTCACCTCGGCGGGAAAGGCCGAGATGCCCTGGGCGGTGATGCCGTGGTTGCCGGCGAAAACCAGGGCCTGGATGCGCTCGGCCCGGGGCGAGGCGCGGCCCTGCCAGGCGGCGGCCCAGATGGCCAGGTCCTCGAGGCGGCCCAGCGCACCCGGCGGTTTGGTCAACTCGGCGTTGCGCTGGCTCGCGGCCTCGGCGCTGGGCTCATGGGCGCCGGGCTGGTCGGCGATCATCCGGCGGAAGGGCTGGAAGGGCATGGGGTATCGCTCCTTGCGTACGCACAAGCTCGAGCCCCCCCGGACGAGGTGCTCTTATAAACCGAATCGGGCGGTGATATACCAGTCGAATGTGGCCCGGAAGACGAAAATGAACGAGCCTAAACGGATTGCGGTGCGGGACTGGCGCTGGGACTTGCGGGTGGCCGCGGCCTTCCTCACGCGGCTCCCCATCCGCCTGCCGGAGGGCTACCGGCCCAGCGACCTGGGCGGCGCCGCCCGCATGTTCCCGGTGGTCGGGCTCGGCATCGGGCTGGCGGCCGGGCTGATCTTCGCCGCCGGGCTGCACTACGGCCTGGGCCCGTTGCTGGCCGCCATCGCCGCCGTGGCGGCTCAGGTGGCGATAACGGGGGCGCTGCACGAGGATGGCCTGGGCGACCTGGCCGACGGCTTCGGCGGCGGCGCCACGCCGGAGAAAAAACTCGAAATCATGCGCGACAGCCGCATCGGTACCTACGCCTTGGTGACCGTGGTGCTGATGCTGGCCGGCCGCATCGCGGCGCTGGAGCAGCTCGACGACACCTTCGAGGCACTGGGCGCCCTGCTGGCCGCCGGCGCCGCCTCACGCGCCGCCATGGTCTGGCTGATGCACAGCCTCGAGCCGGTCCGGCCCGATGGCCTCGGCGCCGGCGCCGGCCGGCCCGAACTCAATAACGTTTTCATCGCCGCCGCCATCGCCGCCGCCGTGGCGCTCTTGGCGCTCGAGCCCCGCCTGGCCATAGCGGCTCTCGTGGGCAGCGCCATTGGCGCTTTCTTTGTTGCCACCATCGCCAAGCGCCAGATCGGCGGCCAGACCGGCGACGTGCTGGGGGCGTCGCAACAGGCGGCGGAGCTTTGTTGCTTGATTGCCGTGGTGCTGGCAAGTGCTTGGGGGTGAGGGGAAAAAAAGGGACTTCGCCCCTGAGCAAAGGACACTCGCCGTTAGGCAGACCGGAAGCGGGGCTTCCGGTCGCATGAAAAGCGTGGGGAGCCGCCGCCGAGTCTTATGGGACCCTCACCGGGCGGGCGCCTCCGCGCCCTTGGCCTCCGCCCCCCATAGGGGGGCGGCTTAGAGCCGATATCGCCGATACCATGTGTGTTTTTTTTGCTGCTTGGTCTTGGTGCAACGGGAGCGCCCGCGACCCGCCGCCCCTGCGGATCGGGTAGGAGGGGGCCTTGCGGCACCCCTCCTCCCACACCACCGTACGTACGGATCCGTATACGGCGGTTCATGAAGTGCGCTGCGGGTGGTGGAGTTGCTCGATGAAAGATGGCACACCGAGACCCCGGAAG
>JASLXG010000026.1 GCA_030740435.1 Alphaproteobacteria bacterium
TTCGCGACGGGCGCTTCAGTCGCATCGCCGTATACATGGCGGGTGAAAATACCCTGACCCCAACCCTAGCCCGCATTTCTCACCGGGGCACGGCCTGCGTCGCGCCCAGGTGATGCGGTCCGGAAGGAAAAGGTCGAAGAGCGTAGTGGGACTACGCTCTTCGATCTTTTCCGTAGCGGGCGCGCGGCTGGGGGCGACCCTTCGGGCGTGGGGGGGGGGGGGGGGGGGGGGGGGGGGGGGGGGGGGGGGGGGGGGGGGGGGAGCCCCGGGGCCCCGCCGGCGCCGCCCCCCCCCCCCCCCGCGACGCGCAGGCCATGACCCGGTGAGAAATGCGGGCTAGATAGGGAGGCGGAAAAATGAGCGATTTCGAACTGCTCGACTACCAGGTGACGGACCCCCTTCATGTGCCGCCTCTATGTGTTGCAGGCGATTCGCACAATACCGACCCTATTCATCAGCGTTGGGCGTGACATTTCGCAAAGCCGCCACCACCGCGTCTACATCTCGAGGAATTTTCGTTTTTTCATCGGTCACGATGCCGTCACAGTTGACCGATACCATGCCTTTCCCCCTGGGCCCTCTCCATTGGACTGGTCGCCACCCCAAATCGTCCCGCGAGACTACGGTAATTCGGTCCGAAACGCGCGTCCCAGCAGGCCCTTGGGCGCGGGCCGAATCCAGAAATACGTTTTCCGTACATTTTCCGTACGTTTGGGGGCAGGGGGGTTCGTTCACCCCGAAACGGGCAGAAAACCTGGTGACCCCAACGGGATTTGAACCCGTGTCTCCACCTTGAAAGGGTGGTGTCCTGACCAGGCTAGACGATGGGGTCTGCCGGTTTCGCCGGCCCCTCACTTAGTCGACGCGAGGGGCAAAATCAAATGCTTTCGGCGGGAGCGGTGTTCTTGATGTGGTGTTGGGCGCCGCGGGTGTCGAGGAACGCCCTGCTCAGCGGTCGCTTCAGAGCGCCGAAGGGGCCGGCCCCAAAAACCTGGTGACCCCAACGGGATTTGAACTCGCGTCTCCATCTTGAAAGGGTGGTGTCCTGACGGGAGCACTTTCCGCCCAAATTCGGCCATTCTGACGGGCCCTTTTGGTCCGAGGCGTCGTCGAAGGCCTTGCGTGTAGCCCCACTACACGTTGCGGCCACCTCCTACCCTCAGATCAAAATTGCTTTGCCAGAATGGCCGAATTTGGTCGGAAAGTGCTCTGCTAGACGATGGGGGCCGCCGGTGTGGCCGGCCCCTCACTTGGTCGACACGGGGGGCAAAATCAAATGCTTTCGGCGGGGGTGGGGTTTTCTCTGCGGAGACGCGCGCCGAGGCAGGGGCGGGTATTGAATTGCGAAACCTGGTGACCCCAACGGTATTTGAACCCGTGTCTCCACCTTGAAAAAGTGGTGTCCTGACGCGAGCGTCAAATCAATCGCTTTCGGCCGGGGCCGCGTCTTCGATGTGGAGCTGCACCTCGCGGCGTCCGCGCCACTCGTCGGCGCGCAGGTGGCCGGCCAGGTGCAGGCGGCCGCCGTGGGCCTCCAAGAGTGCCCGGCCGAGCGGGCGTTCCAGGACGCGGAAGGCTATGGCCTTGAGGCGGCCGCCGTCGCTCGAGGACAGGCGGCAGCTCACGTGGTCCTGGCCCACCACCTTGGCGAAAGCCAGCGTTACCGAGGGCAGCACGAAGCGGGGTTCGGGGTTGCCGGCGCCATAGGGGCCGGCCTGGGCCAGGAGATCGAGGAGCTCCACCGTGGCGGCCGAGAGGCCGAGAGCCGCGTCGATATCGAGGCTTGCCACCGGGCCCAGTGCCGCCACCTGGGGGGCCAGGCGGTCGGTGAGAAAACGGGTCAGGTCGTCGAGTTTTTCTTCCGCCACCGTCAGGCCCGCAGCCATGGCGTGGCCGCCGCCGGCCAGCAAAAGTCCCTGCTGGCGGGCGGCGATGACGGCGGCGCCGAGGTCGACGCCGCGCAGCGAGCGGCCCGAGCCCTTGCCGATGCCGTCGTCGAGCGCGATGACGATGGCCGGGCGGCGCAGGCGGTCCTTGAGCCGGCTGGCGACGATGCCGACGACGCCGGGATGCCAGCCGCCACGGGCGGCTACCACCACGGGTGGGGGTGAGGAGGGGGCCTCGCCCGACGGTGCGACTTGCTCCAGCGCCTCTTCCAACACCGCCGCCTCGATCTCGCGGCGCTCCGTGTTGAGGCGGTCGAGCTCAGCCGCGATGCCCTGGGCCTCGAGGGGGTCGTTGGTGCTGAGCAGCCTGGCGCCGAGATCGGCTTGCCCCACCCGGCCGCCGGCGTTGACCCGGGGGCCCAGGACGAAACCGGCGTGGTAGGTGCCGGGCGCACTCGCCAGGCCGGCCACGTCGGCCAGCGCCACCAGGCCGGGGTTCGTTCGCGCCGCCATGACCTTGAGGCCCTGGGCCACCAGGGCGCGGTTGAGGCCATGAAGCGCCACCACATCGCAGACCGTGCCCAGCGCCACCAGGTCGAGCCAGGCCATGAGGTCGGGCTCTCGGCGATCCGGGCCGTACCAGCCCGCTGCCCGCAGGCAGCGGTTGCAGGCGATGACCAGCAGGAAGGCGACGCCGACGGCGGCGAGCTGGCCGTAGCCCGGTTCCTCGTCGAGGCGGTTGGGATTGACGATGGCACGGGCCGGCGGCAATTGGGGCTCGGCCTGGTGGTGGTCGACGACGATGACCTCGAGCCCGGCCTCGGCGGCGGCGGCCAGGGGATCAAACGCGGCGATGCCGCAATCGACGGTGACGACCAGGACGACGCCGTCGGCGGCGAGCTGCAAAAGCGCCGGCGCGTTGGGGCCGTAGCCCTCGCGCAGGCGGTCGGGGATGTACATTTCCGCCCGGCCGCCGACGGCCGCCAGGAAACGCAGCAAGAGCGCCGTCGAGGTGGCGCCGTCGACGTCGTAGTCGCCGAAGACGGCCACCCGGTCGCCGTTTCGTATGGCGCCTGCCAGGCGCTCGGCCGCTTCGTCCATGTCATGAAAGCGCGAGGGATCGGGCAGCGTTGCCTTGAGGGTGGGATCGAGATAGGCCGCAGCCTCGTCGAGCGTCACATTACGGGCCGCCAAGACCCGGCCCAGCACGTCCGGCAGCTCGAGCTGCTGGGCCAGGGCCTGGGCCAGGCGGTCGTCGGCCGGGCGCAAGCGCCAGCGCTTGCCGGCCAGCGAACGTTCGACGCCGAGCAGAGCTTCGCTTTGGCTGGTATCGGGGCTCACTTGCGCCACCACGGCGTTTGCCGCGCCGCCGCCACAGTGGGCCTAACGCATGCGCACATCGTTTTGATGACGTTCCGGTCAGGCCTGGCACCGGCTGGGCAGTGGAGAAGTCCTTTAGATTCACCACAGAGGCACAGAGGCACAGAGATTTCGAAAAAGGCGAGTGGCACCGCTAGCCTGGCAAGCGTCATCGCCAAGCAGGTGTCCTGGCACCTGCCTCGGTAGGGCAGCGTCTGGCAAAAGGCAGGCTGATACCCGCTGAGAACCGTGGGTTCAGTAAGGCTCCGCCACGGCGCATCCCGAAAACCCTCTCTGTGTCTCTGTGCCTCTGTGGTCAATTCACCATGCTTCAAGTGGCTGGGCACTCGAAGATGCGTGCATGCCTTAGCCACGGCGGGGGTGCTTGCCGGTACTGCCCGTCACGCCAGCGCCCTAAAGCCGGCGCGTGCCGTGGCGGGTGCGCAGCCAGCGCACGGTTCCGGTCTTGGCCCGCATGACCACGGAATGGGTGGAGATGGTGCCCTGTTCGCGTTTGACTCCGTCCAGCATGTTGCCGTCGGTGACGCCGGTGGCGGCGAAGATGACGTCGCCCGACGCCATGTCGTCCAGCGTGTATTTGCGCTCGAAATCGGTGATGCCGAAGCGCTGGGCGCGGCCCCGTTCGTCGTCGTTGCGAAAGACCAGGCGGCCCTGCATCTGGCCGCCGATGCAGCGCAGCGCCGCCGCCGCCAGCACGCCCTCGGGGGCGCCGCCGATGCCCATGTAGATGTCGACGCCGGTGGCCGGGTCGGAGGTGTGGATGACGCCGGCCACGTCGCCGTCGGGGATCAGGCGAATGCGGGCGCCGGCCTCGCGCACCTTGGCGATGGCTTCGGCGTGGCGCGGCCGATTGAGAATGCAGGCGACCAGGTCGGAAGGCTCACAACCCTTGGCCTGGGCCAGGTTTTTCAGGTTCTCGGCCGGCTCGGCGTCGAGGTCGACGACGTGATCGGGCAGACCGCCGCCGACCGCGATCTTGTCCATGTAGACGTCGGGCGAGTTCAAGAACCCGCCTTCCTCGGCGAAGGCGATGACGGCCAGCGCGTTGGGCCCGCCGGTGGCGGTGATGGTGGTGCCTTCCAGCGGATCGAGGGCGATGTCGACCTTGGGGCCGGTCTTGTCGCCGACCTCCTCGCCGATGAACAGCATCGGCGCCTCGTCGCGTTCGCCCTCGCCGATCACCACGCGGCCGTCGATGTGCAAACCATTGAGCGCCGTGCGCATGGCGTCCACTGCCACCTGGTCGGCCTCGCGTTCGTTGCCCAGTCCCATGAGCGTGGAGGCGGCAATGGCCGCCGCCTCGGCAACGCGGGCCGCCTCGATGGCCAGGTTGCGCCCCAGGATACTGTCCTCGTCTGCCATTTCGATCCCTCTACAAAGTCTACAGGGTTTCAATTCTGATCAGGCAGGGCGGTTCGATGACGACCTCGAGTTGGCCGAATTTTCCGAGCACCCGGCCCATCACGGCCTCGCGCGCATCGTGGGTGATGATGATCAGCGGCACCACGTCGCCCGGCGCCCGGCCGCGTTGCACCACGGATTCGATGGATACGCTCTCGTCCCTGAGGATGGCCGCGATGTCGGCCATGACGCCGGGCTGATCGAGCACCATCAGGCGCACGTAATATTCGCAGACATGGTCCGCCATGGTGGCCAAGGGGTGCGCCACCAGGTTTTCCAGCGGCACCCCGAAAGCGGGCAGGCGGTTGTCGCGGGCGATGTCGACGAGGTCCGAGACCACGGCCGAGGCGGTCGGGCCGCGGCCCGCGCCATGGCCCTCGAAGATGGCCTGGTCGATGAAATCGCCCTCCGCCACCACGGCGTTGAAGACGCCGTCGACGTGGGCGATGGGCGCGTTCTTGGCCACCAGGCAGGGATGCACGCGCTGCTCGATGCCACGCTCGGTCTTGGCGGCGATGGCCAGCAGCTTGATCCGATAGCCGAATTCGGCGGCATAGGCGATGTCGATGGCGCTGATCTCGCGGATGCCCTCGACGTGCACGGCCCCGAGATCGGCCGGGCAGCCGAAGGCCACGGAGGTCAGGATGGCCAGCTTGTGGGCGGCGTCGACGCCGTCGACGTCGAAGCTGGGGTCGGCCTCGGCATAGCCCAAGGCCTGGGCCTCTTGCAGCACACCGGCGAAATTGCGCCCGCTCTCCTGCATTTCCGTGAGGATGTAGTTGCAGGTGCCGTTGAGGATGCCGTAGACGCGGCTGAGCCGATTGCCCGCCAGGCCTTCGCGCAGGGCCTTGATAATGGGGATGCCGCCGGCCACCGCGGCCTCGAAGCAAAGTTCGACGCCGGCCGCCTCGGCCGCCCGGGCGAGCTCCAGGCCGTGGTGCGCGATCAATGCCTTGTTGGCCGTGACCAGGGACTTGCCATTGGCGATGGCGGCCTCGGCCACCGTTTTGGCGATACCGTCCGCCCCGCCGATCAGCTCGACGACGACGTCTATCTCGGGGTCGGCGGCCAGGGCCAGGGCATCGTCGAACCAGCGCGGGGCCGAGAGATCGAGCTCGGGGTCGTGCTCCAGGGCCGAGACGGCGGCCAGCTCGAGCCGGCGTCCGCAACGCTGTTCGAGGATATCGGCCTGGCTTGCCAGCAGCCGCACCACGCCGCCGCCGACCGTGCCCAGCCCGGCCACGCCGATGCGTAAGCCCTGGCTCACGAGGCCTCCGCCCGCTGTCCGGCGTACACGGCGGCCTCGGCGTCGTGATTGGCGAGGAAGCGCCGGATATTGCGCACGGCCTGGCGGATGCGTTGTTCGTTCTCGACCAGGGCGATGCGCACGAAACCTTCGCCGTATTCGCCAAAGCCGATGCCCGGCGATACCGCTACCTTGGCTTCGCGCAGCAGGAGCTTGGAAAACTCCAGCGAGCCGAGATTGTCAAAGGGCCGCGGCAGCGGCGCCCAGGCGAACATCGTGGCGGGCGGACTGCTGAGCGCCCAGCCCGCCGCCTCGAGACCCTTGACCAGCACGTCGCGGCGCGACTTGTAGACCTGGCGGATATCCTCGACGCAGTCCTGGGGGCCATTCAGCGCCGCCGTCGCCGCCACCTGGACCGGCGTGAAGGCGCCGTAGTCGAGATAGGACTTGATGCGGCCCAGCGCCCGCACCAGCTCGGCGTTGCCGCTGGCGAAACCGATGCGCCAGCCGGGCATGGAATAGGTCTTGCTGAGGCTGGTGAACTCGACGGCGATCTCCTTGGCGCCGGGGATCTGCAGGATCGAGGGCGGCGGCCGGTCGTCGAAATAGATCTCGGCATAGGCCAGGTCCGAGAGCACGTAGATGCCATGGCCGCGGCAGAAATCGACGATGCGCTGGTAGAACTCCAGATCCACCACCTCGGCCGTCGGGTTGGAGGGGTAGTTCAGCACCAGCGCCGCCGGCACCGGCACGCTGTGTTTGACGGCACGCTCCAGGTGTTCGAAGAAGTCGTGCTCGCCGCCCACCGGCAGGTGGCGGATGGCGGCACCGGCGATGACGAAGCCGTAGGCGTGGATGGGATAGCTCGGGTTGGGCGCCACGATGATGTCGCCGGGCGTGGTGATGGCCTGGGCCAGGTTGGCGAAGCCCTCCTTCGAGCCCAGCGTGACGATGGTCTCGCGTTCGGGATCGAGCTCGACGCCGAAACGGCGGGCGTAATAGGCCGCCTGGGCCCGCCTCAGGCCGGGGATGCCACGCGACTGGGAATAGCGGTGCGCCCGCGGATCGGAGACCGTCTCGACCAGTTTCTCGACGATGTGGGCCGGCGTCGGCTGGTCGGGGTTGCCCATGCCCAGGTCGATGATGTCGTCGCCGGCCGTCCGGGCCCGCGCCTTCATCTCGTTGACCTCGGCGAAGACGTAGGGCGGCAGCCGCTTGATGCGATGAAAATCCATGTCCATGGCGTTACGCCGCTGGGATCACGCTTGCGCGCGGCCGCCCATCGCCCGTGCCTCAGAATTCAAGAAATATTTCGGCCCGCCGGTTCTTGGCCTCGCCGGCCGGCATGACCTCGAAGTAGATGGGCTTGGAATCGCTCACCGCCTCGACCCGCAAGGCCGCCGTCTGGACGCCCAGCCGCATCAGCTCCCGGGCCACCGCATTGGCCCGGTCGACGGAAATCCGGAAGTTGACCATCTTGTGCTTGTGCAGCGGCAGGTTACGGGTGCGGTGGGAGGCATGGCCGACCACCCTGAGGCCGCCGCCGCGTGCCCTGTGGGCCGCCACGATCTGACGCAACTTGGCCTTGGACGCCGTCGTCAGGTGGGCCGATCCGGTGGCAAAATTGACCACCGCCAGCGGCTTGATGGCGGCCGCTCCGAAGGTTGCAAAGCGCGAGACCCCAGAGCGATCCGCTGTCGCCGAAAGCGCCGGCTGGCTGGCGCTCAGCGAGGCGTTATAGGATTTGCGCACGACGTCGGAGGCCGTGGTCTCGGTGGTGGTCAGCGGCGGTGCCGCCGGGGCGGCGAAACCGGGCGACGCCGGGGCCGTGGTCACGGTGGCCGCCGAGGCCGCCAGGCCCGAGGCGAAGGCCTGCAACAGAATGCTCTGGCCGGGCGCCTGTACGCCGCCGAGAGCAGCCATGGTGGCGGCGCTCGGGGCCGGCGGCGGCGGTCTCAGGGTGAGGGTCGGTGCTCGCAGCGGCGCCGGCGCGGGGGCGGGGGCGGGGGCGGCAACGACCGGCGCAGGCGCCGGAGCCGCTGGGGCCGCCGGAGCCAAAGCGGGGGCGGGCGCGGCTGCAGCCGAGCGCGGTGCCGGCGCGGCGCCGGCGCTTCCCCGCAGCTTCGGATAGGGCGCCGCGGGGCGCGCCCGCTTGACCTGCGAGCGCGGTACCAGGCGGGGCGAGAACGGCACCGCTTGCGGCGCCGCGCTTTTCACCGGGGCCGCCGGCGGCAGCGCCGAAGGCGGCGGTGGTGGCGGCAGCGTGGCGCGGGCCATCTTGACTTCCGCGGGCGCTGCCGACGCCACCTTTACTTCGGGCTTGGCTTCGGGTTTTGGCGCCGCGCGGGCCACTTTCACGGTCTTGGCCGCGGCCTTGGCCTCGGCCTTCAGCACCGGCGGCGGTGGCGGTAACGGCTCGCCGCCGCGCAGCTTCTCGTCGGTGTAGCGGGCATGCTTGCGGTCGGCCACCAGGCCACCGGTCACTTTGGCGCGTTCGGCCGCATCCGATGTCTGGGGCGCCTTTTCGGGCACGCTGCGCAGGCTGGGGAAGGCCTTACTGCTGGATTTGGCGCCGCTCTCCTTGGCGGCCGTCTGCTGCGCCGTGGTGGCGGCCTTGGGCGATCCCTGATCGGAACTGAAGACGTTGTCGTACCAGGTCACCGGGTTGGCCCAATCGGGCACGGAGGAACAGGCGCTGAGCAATACCGCAAGTGCCACCGTCAGCGGCAGGGCAAGGTGGCGGCGCGGCTGAGCCGTTGCCAGGGCTTCGGGCTGCTGGTCCATGCTGTTCGACTCCTTTATGGCACACCGACTTTCATGACACGCCGGCTTTCATAACACACCGGCTTCTAGTGTGCAGCGCAACATACACATCAATCGCATTGTGCAATGCAGCAAATTCACCTATAGTCCACGGTCCAAGCCGCGGCGGCCGACCACGCGGACCCTAGCATAAAGGAATCAGTCATGGCCGATCAACCAGCCGCTGAGCCTCGACTTCCCGACCCCCAGGCTTTGTCGCGGAATCTGGCCAAAGTGGCGGAGCGCAGCCATCAGTTGATGAGCGATTTCCTGCGCCGCCAGGCCGCCGCCGGCCCCGCTTTGGGTGATCCCCTCAACCTGGGCAACGCCTTCCTTGAACTCACGCGCCAGATGATGTCCGACCCGGCCAAGCTGATGGAGGCGCAGGCGGCGTTGTGGCAGGACTACCTGCAGCTTTGGCAGAACACAGCGCGTTCCATGATGGGTGAGACGGTGGCGCCGCTGGCGGCACCCGAGCGCGGCGACAAGCGCTTCCGCCATGAGGACTGGGAGCAGAACCAGGTCTTCGATTTCGTCAAGCAGTTCTACCTCATCACGGCGCGCTGGATGCAGCAGACGACACAGGACGTCGAGGGCCTGGACGCCGAGACCCAGGCCAAGGTCGATTTCTACACCCGCCAGTTCGCCGATGCCCTGTCGCCGAGCAATTTCGCCCTAACCAATCCCGAAGTACTGCGTGCCATTGCCGAAAGCGACGGCGAGAACCTGGTCCAGGGCCTGGACAACCTGCTGCGCGACTTGGAAAGCGGCGAGGGCAAGCTGAAGATCAGCCAGACCGACATGGCGGCCTTCGAGGTGGGCCGGAACGTCGGCGCCACGCCGGGCAAGGTGGTGTTCCAGAACCGGCTCTTGCAGCTCATCCAGTTTGCGCCCAGCACCGAGAAGGTGCGGCGCCGGCCGCTGCTGATCACGCCGCCCTGGATCAACAAGTTCTACATCCTCGATCTCAAGCCGGAAAATTCCTTCATCAAATGGGCCGTCGACCAGGGCTTCACGGTGTTCGTCGTGAGTTGGGTCAATCCCGGCGCCGAGATGGCCGACACCAGCTTCGAGGACTACATGACCAGCGGCCTGCTCGAGGCCATCGACGCCGTCTCTGCGGCCACGGGCGAGGACGAGCTGACCACCATCGGCTATTGCATCGGCGGCACCCTGACGGCGGCGACGCTGGCCTATATGGCGGCCAGGGGCGACCAGCGCGTCAAGGCCGTGACCTACTTCGTCAGCCTGGTCGATTTCGCCGAGGCCGGCGACCTCAAGGTCTTCATCGACGAGGAACAGATCAGCCAGCTCGAAGCCAACATGAACGAGCGCGGCTTTTTGCGCGGCGACGAGATGGCGACCACCTTCAACATGCTGCGGGCCAACGACCTGATCTGGTCGTTCATGGTCAATAACTACCTGCTGGGCAAGGACCCCATGCCCTTCGATCTCTTGTATTGGAACGCCGATTCGACGCGCATGCCGGCCGCCATGCACAGCTATTACCTGCGCAACATGTACATGAAGAACCTGCTCTGCCAACCCGGCGGCATAACCTTGGCCGGCCAGCCCATCGATCTCGGCCAGATCGAGATCCCGAGCTACATCCTGTCGGCCAAGGAAGACCACATCGCGCCCTGGAACGCCTGTTACAAGGCCACCCAGCTCTATTCCGGGCCCTCGAAGTTCGTGCTGGCCGGCTCGGGCCACATCGCCGGCGTCGTCAACCCGCCGGCCAGCGGCAAGTACTGCCACTGGACCAACACCAAGAAGCCCAAATCCCACGAAACCTGGCTCGAGGGCGCGACGTGCCACGAGGGTTCCTGGTGGCCGGATTGGAAGAAATGGCTGGACAAGCAATCGGGCGACAAGGTGGCGGCGCGGGTGCCGGGCGACGGTGCGCTCGAGGTCATCGAGGACGCACCAGGGTCCTACGTCAAGGTCAAAGGCTGAAAACCTTAGCGACTGCCGACACACGACGGATTCATCATTGATCCGCATATCAGGCGCGATAGCGGGTGGGCCGGCATTCGAGGTCGTTGCGCGGGCAGCGACAGCGACAGCGACAGCATAGTGGTCACAGGGAATTCCGAACCTTTTCGACGTCGTACTTGTGTCCTGGCCCCAAGCGAGGGGTGATTGTGCCCGGCCGACCGGAGATTACCTTCAAAAGAGGGTCCGTCACTGGCGTTTTCCGCCAATCCTCGGCCGCAGACTGCGACCGCACCGCCGCCATTAGCTTATCGACGTAGTCAGGTCTTTGGGCAAGGTCGGCAGCAGGGCGTCCTCACGAACGTAGCGCTGCCAACGAAGCCAGCGCCCCGCCACCTGAAGCATTTTTTGTGTCGGCTGGTAGGCGCCGTAACTAGGCCCACGCCCGCGCAATTGTTCGCCCGCCCAGTGGCGCCCGCCTCTGACCGCGATGGCCGACAACCGGCTACCCGCCCTTGCAGGTCGGCGCCTTCGCCATGTTGGCCTCGGTCTTGTTCCTGGCCGTGTTGGCCATTCCCGAGGGCTTCTTCGCCGCCCTGCCGACGTTCACCGTGGGCGACTGGCTGGCCGTGCTGTTCATCGGTGCCTCCAGCGGCATCGGCTATTTCCTCTGGCTCTGGGCCTTGC
>JASLXG010000027.1 GCA_030740435.1 Alphaproteobacteria bacterium
CGACGCCATCGAGCAGGTGCCGGAGCAGCCCCGCTTTGCTGCCGAAATAGAAGAACACGGCGCCCTTGGTCAGGCCCACTGCGCGGCCGATTTGCTCGACCGGGGTCTGGCGATAGCCTTGGGCCACGAAAAGCTCGAGCGTCGCGGCGCCGAGGCTGGCCACGCTGGCCTGGCGCTGCTCGCGTTTGGTGGCTGGGCGCGATCGCGGCGGCGGCGAAGGTTCTGCAGCGGTATGCGGCATAGCGGCGGCCATTAGTCTCTCCCGCTTGCTTCCAAAAAGATACTTACTAGATAGTTAGTTTTTAATCAAAGAAACTGGGGTCAGTATTTTTTCACCATTGTCTCGCTCCCCAATAAAATGGGGCCCGCCGGTCAAGACCGGCGAGCCCCAAAACTAATGTATCGGCTCAGCCGATCAGCCCATCAGCCCACCATGGAGTAGCCGCCGCTGACGCTGACTACCTGGCCGGTGATGTTGCCGGCGACGGCGTCGGAGCCGAAAAAGAGCACGGCATTGGCGATGTCCTCGGGCTTGCCGATCTTCTTCAGCGGCAATGATTTGGCGATGCGCTCGAACTGTTCGGGCGTGAACATGCTGTCGATGTCGGTCCACATGCTGGCATCGCCCACGTCCTCGGCCTGGTCGGGCACGGTGATGCCGGGGCAGATGGCGTTGCAGCGGATGTTGTAGCGCCCGTTCTCCTTGGCCACGGTCTTCATGAAGCTGTTGATGGCCGCCTTGACGCCACCGTAGACGGCTTCCTGGGGCTCGCCCTGGCGGCTGGCGTCGGAGGAGATCGAGACGATGGCGCCCCGTTGCTGCTCGATCATGACGTCGAGCACGGCGCGGGTGCAGTTGAGCACGGCGTAGTAGTTGATCTTGATGACCTTGTCCCAGAACTCGGGCGAGGTGCGGGTGAAGAACATGCGCTCGTCCCAGCCGACGTTGTTGACCAGCACGTCGACGCTGCCAAAGCTATCCTTGGCCGCCCCCACCATGGTCTCGACCTGACCGAGGTCGGTGACGTCGGTTTTGACCAGTTGCACGCCGCCGGCCCCGGCCGCCTTGGCCTCCTCGACCACGCGGCCGCCCTGTTCGGCATCGAGATCGCCGATGGTGATGTTGGCGCCCTCGCCGGCAAAGGCCAGCACGATGGAGCGGCCGATGTTCGAGCCACCGCCGGTGACGATGACCGATCTACCTTGATATCCGAGATCCATTTTTTTTCGCTTTCCCTCGAGTTGGAAGAAGTCCCCCGCGTTGGATGGTTGGCAGAGGTAATAAAGGCTGAAAGCGGCTGGGCCAAGGGGATTCAGCCGCCGTCCTCCGGCCTCAGTGCACCTGGCGTTCGGAATCCCCCCAAAAGGCCGCCCTGATCGCCTTCTTGTCGGGCTTGCCCAACGCCGTCAGCGGCAGATCATCGGCGAACTCGACCGTCTTGGGGGCGTAGACCGGGCCCTTGGCATCACGCACCAGGGCGACCAGTTCCTCGGCGCTGGGGCTCGCCCCCGGCCTGGGCACGACGATGGCCTTGACCGCCTCGCCCCACTTTATCGTCGGGCACACCGATGACGGCGGCCATGGCCACTTCGGCGTGGCTGGTCAGCACGTCCTCGATCTCGCGCGGGAAGACGTTGAAGCCGCCCGAGATGATCATGTCCTTGGAGCGGTCGACGATGTAATAGAACCCGTCCTCGTCACGCTTGGCCATGTCGCCGGTGTGCAGCCAACCGTTGCGCAAGGTCTCGGCGGTTTCCTCGGGCCGCTGCCAATAGCCGTCCATGACCAGCGGCCCGCGCACGCAGATCTCGCCGGGCTCGCCCACCGCCACCTCGTTGTCGTCGGCATCGAGGATGGCGACTTGAATTCCGGCCAGTGGCGAGCCGCAGGAGGCGAGAAGATCCGGCCGGGCCGGATCGTGGTCCTCCATGCGCAGGCAGGTCACCGTGTTGGGCGCCTCGGTCTGGGCGTAGAGCTGGGTGAAGACGGGGCCGAACACCTCCATGGCCTCGACCAGGCGGCTCGGCGACATGGGGGCGGCGCCGTAGATGATCATCTCCAGGCTGGAGATGTCGGTTTCCTTCAAGGCCGGATGATCGAGCAGCACGTAGATCATGGTCGGCACCAGGAAGGTGGCGCTGATGCGGTGCTCTTCGACGGCCGCCAGGAAGCCTTCGGGCTCGAAGCCCGGCAGCATGACGACACTGCCGCCGCGCAACATCACCGGCACGATCATGGCGCCGGCAGCGTGGGTGATGGGGGTCGCGGTCAGCAGCCTGATCTGGCGTGGCCACTGCCATTCGGCCAGGGTGATCAAGGCGTTGAAGACCATACTGCGGTGCGGCAGCATGACCCCCTTGGAGCGCCCCGTGGTGCCGCCGGTGTAGGCCAGCCAGGCGACGTCGCCGGCTTCGGCCACCGGCCTCAGGGGTGCCGTTTCCTGGCTTGCCGCCAGTTCCAGGAGATCCCTGCCGAAGTCGGCCGGGCCGATCGTGAAGACATGCTCGAGTGCGGAACTCGCCGCCGCCAGTTCGCGCCCCCGTCCGGCAAAGGCCGGCACGTCGGCCACCAGGGCGCCGATGGCACCGTCTTCGAGGATAAAAACCTGGTCTTCCAGCGAGCCCAGCGGATGCAAAGGCGTATAGCGCACCCCGGCCATCAGGGCGGCCGAGGAAACCACGACGGCGTCGACGCGGTTGGAGGAAATCTGGGCCAGCGCATCGCCGCGCTTCAGCCCGGCCGCCGCGAAAGCCGCCACCATGCGGGCGATGCGACTTCCCAGTTCGCCATAGCTGACCGGCCCCTCGGCATCGACCAGCGCCGTGCGTTCGGGCCAGCGCTGGATGGCGCGGCAGATCAGGTCGGCATAGCTGCAGCCTTGGTGCAGCGGGAATTGTTCGGCCATGGCGTCCTCAGTCTGCCCAGTAAGGATCCCGGAGCTGGCGCTTGAGCACCTTGCCCAACGCGTTGCGCGGGAAGTCGTCGCGGAACTCGACGGCGGCCAGGCGCTGGTGCTTGGCCACGCGCTCGTTGACCCAGGCCTGGATGCTTGATTCGTTTGCTTCGCCCTCGCTTTCGGGAATGACCAGCGCCAAGGCGCTCTCGCCCCATTTGGCGTCGGGGATGCCGATGACCGTGACGTCGGAGACCGCCGGATGCTGGCCCACCACCTCCTCGATATCGGCCGGGAAGACGTTGAAGCCGCCAGAGATGATCATGTCCTTCTTGCGATCGAGAATGTAGAGGAAGCCGTCCTCGTCCAACTTGCCCACGTCGCCCGAGAGCAGAAATTCGCGCCCCCGGGTGTCGCGAACGAGAATTTTCGCCACCTCTTCGGGCCGCTTATGGAACCCCTCCATCTGGCCACCGCCGTAGCCGGCGATCTCGCCCACTTCGCCGCGCGGCAGCGCTTGGCCTGCCTCGTCGACGATCAACAGCTCGTAGCCCAGCACCGGCGTGCCCACCGAGCCCGGCTTGTCGGCGTGCTGGTGCGGCCGGATCATGGTGGCGAAGCCCTCGGAGAAGCCATACATCTCGAAGAGCCCGGGGCCGAGTTGTTCAAGCACCGCCTGTTTGGTATCGCCGCGCAAGGGCGACCCGCCGGACAGCATCATCCCGAGCGTGCTCAGGTCGAACCTCTCGATCTCGGGATCGGCCAGGATGGCGATGAACTGGGGCGGCACCATGAAGGTGTGGGTGATGCCTTCCTGTTCGACGGTCTCGAGGAATCCGCGCGGCGAAAAGGCCGGCATGGCGACCAGGGTGGCACCGACGAAAAGCGCCGGCAGAATCATCAGGAAGGTGCCGTTGGAATAGAGCGGCGTGGTCGCCAGGGCCCGGCTGTCGGTTGCGAAGCCGAGCTCGATGGCATTGGAATAGGACCAGTGCTGGCGCGCCCGGTGGGTCTGCACGATGCCCTTGGGGAGGCCGGTGGTGCCGGACGAATAGATGATGTTGAACTCGTCCGTCATGCGGTGGCGGATGTCGGGCGCGGATTCGGAAGCCGCCTCCAGCAGCGGCCCGAAGGGCCGCCAGCCCGTGGCTTGGCCGCCCTGGATGAAGAAACGCTCGGCGGCAATCTTGCCCAGCCCCTGCTTGACCGTTTCGATCTGGGGCTGGGTGTCGGCCGAGACGATCAGCGCCCCGGCATCGGCATCGTCGATCAGCACGGCCAGCTGCTCGGCCTGCAAGAGGCCGCTCAGCGGCACCACGGAGGCTCCCGACTTGACCACGCCGAGGATGGTCAAGAGCGTCGCCACGGTGTTGTTCATCAGCACCGCCACGCACTCGCCCCGCCCAATTCCCTGATCGTTAAGCGCGTTGGCGACGCGATTGAGGCCGGCGTTGAACTGGCCCCAGGTGAGGCGCTCGTCGCCGCAGACCACGGCTTCCTTGTGGGGGAAGTATTCGGCGTGACACGCCCAGACGTCAGGCAGGAATACCTGCGCCTCGCCCAGCTCCTGCATTGTTCACAATCTCCCTCCCCCCTATTCGGCTTGTTGTTCGACCAGCAGCGCGGCCTCTTCCGCCGCCGCGGCGCGGGCTTGGGGCGACTGGCAGATGGGGCTGTCGTGCATGGCGTGTAGATCGAGGTCCTCGGCGTTGCGCCAGCACATGGGATCCGAGGCCGAGACGTCGCCCTTGTAGAAATAGGCATTCGCCCGACAGCCCCAGCAGACGTCGGCATCGTCGCAGGTGGCGCACTCGCCCGTGACCTCGAAGTCGTAGCAGAGCTGCTTCGATCGGCTCGCCAGGATTTCCTTCAGCGGCGTCTGGTTGACGTTGCCGACTTCGAAGTCGTAGAGCACGGCGCAGGGCAGCACGCGGCCGTCCCAGGTGACGTGGAACTTGGAGCGGCAGTAGAAGCGGCCGCATTCGGTGGGGCCGACGCGCAGCCAGTGTTGGCCCAACTTCTCGGCCCGGTAGGCGTAGGCCCGGCGGATGTCGTCGAGGCTTGGTGTCAGTTCCGTGGCACCGCCCTCGCCGATGGGATGGTAGACGAACATGGGCACGTAGCCCGCCCCCATCTCGTCCACCAGGAAATCAAGCGTGCGCTCGATGGAGCGCGCCGCCGGCTTGGTCAGCGTCAGGCAGGGCATGATGCGGCTGGGGTGGAAGCCCGCCTCACGCAGGTTCTCGAAGGCCTTCAGCTTCATGCCCTGGACGCGCTCCAGGGTATGGGTCTGCATGAAGTCGTCCGCATCCACGGTGTCGAAGTTGATGCCCACGAGGTGGATGTTGGGCGTCTCGGCCAGGGCCTGGGCCACCCGCTTGGCCACGATGCCGGCCACGAAGACGCTGTTCGAGAGTCCCTTCTCGCCGGCATAGCCGATGATTTGTTGCCAGTCTGGGTGCAGGATGGGATCGCCGCCGCACCACTGGACCTGGCTCACCCCCGTCTCGGCCAGGTCGTCGACCAGCGCCAGCGCCTGTTCGGTGGGCATGTCGGCGCCCTTGAAATAGGGGCTCGAGGCATAGCAGTAGGTGCAGGCCCCGCCGCACTTCGACGTCAGCTCGAAGTCGACGATGCGCGGGCGCATGGCCTCGGCGGCATAGCGCTTGTTGGGACTGATGTAGCGGTCGAAAAAATACTTGCTGTCGGGAATGGGCTTGGAAATCAGGGATTCGGCCATTACGCGCCTACCTCGCTGGGGGCCTGTCGCAAGCAAAAAATCTAATGAATGATAGATTTTGCCGGCGCCCTGCGCAAGCCACGCCGAGGGCGCAAAAAAAGGCCGCCGGCCCCAGGGCCGGCGGCACGAAAAACGCCTGACTAGGCGTGACTAAGAGCTTTCGGCGGCAACCACCTTGCCGAAACGCAGCCATTTCTCGCCGTCGAACTTCTGCATCTGCATCGACTCGATGGGATAGAAGTCGTTCGGGCTGGTGCTGACCGTGATGCCGGGCAACAACATCGGCGAGCGGTATTTCCGCAGGCTCGCCGCCTCCTTCATGATGTTCTCGCGGGTCAGATTGTCGCCGCACTGCTTGAGCACCTGGACCAGGGTGTGCCCCACCGAATAGCCGTAGGCGTTGAAGGAATTGGTCTTGTCGCCGGAGGGGTAGTACTTGTCCATGAACTTGAGCCAGGCCAAGTACTCGGGATCGTTGGTCCACGACGGATCCGTGGGATCCATAAGGTAGGCCGTGGTGATGTTGCCCTTGGACTTCTCCAGGCCGGCCGGCTTGAGCACCGACGACACCGAGGACGACACCGAATTCAGCAGTTGCACGGGCCTCCAGCCGATGTCGTAAATCTTGCGGATGGCCTGCGCCGCGAACTTCGGAATGGCCACGTTGAAGAAGGTGTCGGCGCCGCTGGCCTTGAGGTTGATGACCTGCGAATCGACCGTGGGATCGGTCACCTCGTAGGATTCCTCGGCCACGATCATCTTGGCAGCGAGGGAGGGGCCGAGCGCATCCTTGAAGCCCTTGACGTAGTCCTTACCATAATCGTCGTTCTGGAACAGGATGGCGACCTTGGCATCGGGCTTGTTGATCTTCAGATAGTTGGCGGTGACCGCGCCCTCGGTCTGGTAGTTGGGCTGCCAGCCCATGGTCCAGGGGAACTTCTTGGGCTGGCCCCACTTGGTGGCGCCGGTGGCCACGAAGAGCTGCGGCACTTTCTTCTTGTTCATGTATTTGTGCACCGCCGAATTGGTCGGCGTGCCCAGGGACTGGAATATGAACAGCACCTTTTCCCTCTCGACCAGCTTGCGGAACTGCTCCTTGGTCTTGGGCGGGCTGTAGCCGTCATCGAGGGTGATGAACTTGATCTTGCGGCCGTTGACGCCGCCCTCGGCGTTGACCTTATCGAAGTAGGCCTTGATGACCTTGCCGATGGTGCCGTAGGACGAGGCCGGCCCACTGTAGGGATTGGTGTTGCCGATCTTGATCTCGGTGTCGCTGACACCGGGGCCATATTTCTTGTCGGCGTTGGCCGCACCCGCGGCCAGGACGACGCCGGCTGCCGCCGCCGCGGACACTGCATAGCGTAATGCCGTATGCATGGTTTTCTCCTCCTCTGTTTTCGTTCGGTTTTGTTATCGACGTAGTTCCAGCAATCTTACCGCTGCCGCTAATCCGCTGACGAACGGGAAAGGCGGGCCACCACGATCCTGACCAAACCGGCCGCCCCGGAGGGCATGACGTAGACCGTGAAGATCAGGAAAGCGCCATATACCGCCCATGACAACCCCTTGGCGTCGGTGCGGCCGAAGCTCTCGGCGATGGCCTCGGACCAGTTGGGCACCAAAAGGATGAAGAGGCCGCCGAAAATAGCCCCCGGAATCGAGGCCGTTCCGCCCACCACCACCCCCACCAGGATGGTCACGGCGAGGATGAAAGTAAAGCTATCGGGGGCCACGAACTGGATGACGATGCAAGCCAACGCCCCGGCAACACCAGTATAGGCGGCACTGACCCCGAAGGTTACCGTTTTGTAGAGCGAGGTGTTGATTCCCATAGAGGCGGCGGCGATGGGATTGTCGCGAATCGCCATCATGGCCCGGCCGGTTCGGCTACGGATCAGGTTGACAGCGCAGAAGAACAGCACCAGCAGAACCACCAGGGTGAAGAAGTAGAGCCACTGGTCGTCGTTGAGGAAGCCGACGGGCGATTCCGGCTTGTCCAGGTCGATGCCCTGGACGCCACCCGTGAAGTCTTGGAAATGCTCGTACTTGAGGATCTGCGGCATCGCCACGGCCAGGGCAAAGGTGGCCAGCGCCAGATAAAGGCCCTCCAGCCGTAGCGCCGGCAGGCCGAACAAGAACCCGGCGATGAAGCAAGTGATGCCGGCCGGCACCAGGGTCCAATAGTAGGCGATCTCCCAGCGCTGCATGAGGATCGCCGCGGTATAGGCGCCGATGCCGAAAAAGGCGCTGTGGCCCAACGAGAACTGGCCGTTGAAGCCGGTCAGCAAGTTCAAGCCCAGCACGGCGATGGCGTAAATGTAGGCCAGGGTCAGTTGGAAGACCGTGAAGTCCTCAACCAGGAAGGGCAGCAGCACGGCGATGGCCAGGCCGCCGACCAGCCAATAGCGCTGCCAGGTCACCAAGTCGATGCCGGCGATCTTGATCAAGCGCGCCGGATTCGCCAGCGGTGCGATGCCGCTGGCCGCCGAGGGGGCACTGATCTCCACGCTCATAGCTACACCCTCGCCACCACGACACGGCCGAAGAGGCCGGCCGGCCGCACCAGAAGCACCCCGACGATCAGCACCAGTGCCATGGTCAGCTTGAGCTCACTGCCGATAAGGTAGGTGCCAAAGAGGTTCTCCGCCACGCCGACCAAAAAGCCGCCGACGACGGCACCGCCCGGGCTAGTCAGGCCGCCGACCACGGCGCCGGCGAAACCGTAGAGCAGGATACCCAGCATCATGTTGGGCTCGAGGAAGACGACGGGGGCGATCATCATGCCGGCGACCGAGCCGATGGCCGCCGCCAGGCCCCAACCCAGCGCCAGCATCCAGCCCACGTTGATGCCCACCAGGCGGGCCGATTCCGGGTTGGCGGCAGCGGCCCGCATGGCCAGTCCCACGGACGTGAAACGGAAGAACGAATAGATCAGTGCCAGCATCACCAGGGTGACGCCGATGGCCCCCACCTGGTGCATGCCGATCAGGGTGGTGCCGAAGGGCGGATTTTCCGGGAAGGGACTGGGGTAGACCTTGATGGTGAATTCCCAGATGAAGCCGGCGAGGCTGTTGAAGACGGAAAACAGCGCAATGAATACGATGACGTGGCTCAATACCGGGGCATCGTGGATGGGCTTGAAGACGATGCGTTCGATGGCCACGCCGCCGATGAAGGAAAGCACGATGCACATGAAAAAAGCGATCCAGTAGGGAAAGCCCCATTCCATCATCTGCCAGGCCACGAAGGTCGAGAACATGGCCATCTCGCCCTGGGCAAAATTGAAGTGATCGATGGCCTGGTAGATCATCACCACGGCCAACGCCACGCTGGCATAGATGGCGCCGGTGGCCAGGCCGCCGAGTGTTTGTTGCAGGAACAGGTCCATTACCGCTTCTCTCCCCTGCCCTAGTAACCCAGGTACGACTTGCGTACGTTTTCGTCAGCCGCGATGTCGTCGGCCAACCCCGACATCACCACGCGTCCGGTTTCCAGCAGATAGGCGTGATCCGCCAAGTCTAGCGCCAGCGTCGCGTTTTGCTCGACCAGCAGCATGGAGACGCCCTGGTCCTGATTGATGGTGCGCAGAATTTGGAAAAGCTCTTCGACGATCAGCGGCGCCAGTCCGAAGGAAGGCTCGTCCAGCAACATCAAGCGCGGCCTGAGCATCAGCGCCCGGCCCACCGCCAGCATCTGCTGCTCGCCCCCCGACAGCGTTCCCGCCTGCTGCTGGCGGCGCTCCTTGAGGCGCGGGAAATAGCCGTAGACCTGCTCCAGGTCCTCGTCCACCTCGTCCTGGTTCTTGCGCAGGTAGGCGCCCAGCCGCAGGTTCTCCTCGGTACTGATGCGCACGAAGGTGCCGCGTCCTTCGGGCACGTGGGCAATGCCCTGGCGTACCACTGCCTCGGTCGAGCGCCCCACCAGGCCCTGGCCGTCGTAGGTCACCGTGCCGCTGACCTTGACCATGCCGCAGATGGCCCTGAGCGAGGTCGTCTTGCCGGCCCCGTTGGCGCCTAGCAGCGTCGTGATGCCGCCATCCTGCAGCTCGAAGCCGAGGCCGTGGAGCGCCTGGGTCTGGCCGTAGAAGGCATCCAGGTCGCGGACTTGCAGCAGCACGCTCATGTGTGTTTACCCGTTCCCAGGTAGGCCCGGATGACCTCGGGGTTCTGCTGCACCTCGGCCGGCGTGCCCTCGGCGATCTTGCGCCCGAAATCGAGCGTCACCACCTTGTCCGAGACGGCCATGACCAGGTTCATGTGGTGCTCCACCAGCAGCACCGTGAGATCGCGGCCGTCGCGTACCTCACGGATCAAGCGGCCCAGGTCGTCCACCTCTTCGTGGTTGAGGCCGCCGGCCGGCTCGTCGAGCAGTAAAAGCTTGGGCTGGCACATCAAGGCCCGCGCCAACTCGACCCGCTTCTGGGTGCCAAAGGGCAGGCTCACCACCGGGGTGTTGGCGAACTCGCGCAAGTTCAGGTAATCGATCAGTTCGAGCGCGGCATGGCGCATGTTGCCTTCCTCCTGCCTAACCCAAGGCAGACGGAGCGCATTGCTGAGGAAGTCGCTGCGGCCACTGGCATGGCCGCCCACCATGATGTTGTCGAAGACGGTCATGGAGCCGAAAAGCGCCAGGTTCTGGAAGGTGCGGCCGATGCCGATGGTGGCGATGCCGTGGGCCGCGGTTTCCTGCACCGAGTGGCCCTGGAAACGAATATCGCCGGAATCGTACTGGTAGAGCCGGCTGAGGCAGTTGAAGAACGTCGTCTTGCCGGCCCCGTTGGGTCCGATCAGGCCGACGACCTGGCCCTCGTCGACGGTAAAGGAAACTTCGTCGAGCGCCACGATGCCGCCAAAGCGCACCGAGATCTCGTCCACCTCGAGCAACGCGCCGGACCTAGCGTCGCTCATGCGCCACAGCCGCGACCGTTCCGCCACAGCGTCCCGATCCCGCAATTTACGGACAGAGCTTCACCGCGATGACACGCGACCACGCCGTCAACCCTCCCGATTGTCTTGCCTCTCAAGCGGTGCCGGCTTTTGCCGCCAGCTTCCCACCCATCAAACTGCCGGGACTGTTGCACAGCTCACCCAGTGCGTCAACGCAAGCGGCGGACGCCTCGGCAGGGCTGGCAATGCCTTGCCGCCTGACCCAAAAAAAGGGACCGCTGGCCCCCTCTGGAATGGCTTGACCACATGCCAACCATCGGATTCCTGTCGCCGCCGGCCTGGTTCGATCCCAGCCCGGCCGAGTTTCCCAGCGTCTGCACCGATGCCGTGCGGGTGCAACAGAGTCCGCTGTCGCTGCCCGGCTTCGACTGGCGCCTCGACAGCATCGCCGAGACCGAACCCGCGCTCATCGCCGCCGCGGCCACGCTGGGCGACATAGGCTGCGATCTGGTAGCCAACGTCGGCACACCCTTCGCCTGGGCCGGCCTGGCATCGGCGGTCGAGGCGCGGGCCCGACAGGAACGGCTGGCGGCCGCGGCCGGCGTGCCCGTGGTGATGTCGGGCATCGCCATCATCGAGGCCTTCGCGGCGCTGGGCGCCCGGCGCGTGGGGCTGGCCTGTACCTATTATTCCGACCATTGGCGCGATCGCTGGGCAGCCCTGGTGGCAGCCTCGGGCCTCGACGTCGTAGCTGCCCAGAACCTCAGCCAACAGGGCCTGATGGCAGAACACGACGACGCCGACCGCGACTTCTGGGCGCCCACGGCGGAGCAGATTTGCCAGTCCGTGCGCCGCCTGGCGGAGGCCGCACCGGAGGCCGAAGCCATCGCCATCAGCGGCGCCGGCTCGCGCACGCTGGCACTCGTCGCGGCGCTCGAGGCGGAAATCGATCGGCCCGTCTTCGGCTCCGATACGGCGCTCTACTGGGCCGCGGCAAAGGCGGCCGGTGTGACGTTGAAAACAGGGATTCTGGGTCGCCTGACGGATGCCTAAGAGCGAAATTTCATCGCCACCCATCGCGGTCGCCAACATCATTCTCTCCATGGGGCTGGTGGCTCTCGGCAACGGCCTGCTGTACGCCTACATCCCGGTAAAGCTCGCCCGAGAGGGCTTCGAGCCCTGGGTGGCAGGGGCCATCCTCACGGTCATGGCCGTCGGGGGATTGGCCGGCTGTCTGCTCACCGGCCCACTGGTGCACCGTGTCGGGCACGCCCGGGTGTTCGCCTCGATGGCGGCGACGGTGACCTTGTCCATCCTGATCATCACGCTGGGAACCGAGCCGGTCCTGTGGATGCTGTCGCGGACATTGTACGGGTTTGCCGCCGCCGGCCTCTTTATTGTCAGCCAAAGCTGGCTCAACGATGCCTGCGCGAACGAGTGGCGGGGCCGGATCATCGCCATCTTCTATATGACCTACGTCGTCGCCATCGGCGCCGGATCCTTTCTCCTGACGTTCGTATCACTGCAGGGCTTGCAGGGCCCGTTGCTCAGTATCTTCTTCACCACGCTGGCCATCCTGCCGGTGGGATTGACGCGACTGCGGACGCCGCCGCCGCCGGAAACCGTGTCGGTGGCGATCCGGGCGGTCTGGGGTATCTCACCGATCGGCCTGGTGGGGCTGTTTGCGGTCGGCGGCCTGACCATGCTGGTTCAAGGCTTCGCCCCCATCTACGCGGCGGCGGAAGGTTACGCCAAGGAGGATATCGCCCTTCTCCTGTTCCTCATGCAATTCGGCATGATCGGCATCCAGTTCCCGCTGGGTGCGCTTTCCGACCGCACCGACCGACGCTACGTTCTCATCGCAGCCTCTCTCTTGGTAATCCTGACGGCGGGGGTCGCCACCCAGATGGCCGGCACCACCCTGCTTTGGCTGATCCTGGTGTTCGCGGTCTGGGGCGGCGCCACGGAATCGATCTATGCCGTCGCCACCGCCCACGCCAACGATCGCGCCGAGCCACAATACTACGTGTCACTGTCCAGCACGCTCATGGTGGCCTGGTCGGTCTCGGGCTTCCTGTTGCCGGGACTGGCGACCGCGCTTACGCAGGTCGTCGGGCCGCGCGCCTTCATGTTCGTGGCGATCGGCGTCGCGGCCCTGTTTGCCGCATTCGTCATCTTCCGCTTGACGCGGCGCGAACCGGCACCGCAGGAAGATCAAGAACCCTACCAAGCCATCACGGCACAGGCACCTCACTCGGCCGAGCTGGCGCCCGAAGCTGCGGAAATGGATCCGTCCTGATCGCCAAGCGCCGTCCAGCGAACCCCGTATTCGCCGGCCGCATCGACCAGCCAGGCCCAGGCGGCGCGGGCCTGGCTGCGGCGAAACAGGAGGTCGAAACCCTGCTGGCGGCGGCGGGCGATGAAGTGAACGTGGCCGAGCTGGCTCTCGCGGCCGTCGCCGACCGCCAGCCCGGCGAAGTCGAGCGGGCAGCCCTTGGCCAGCACGTCCGGGGCCCGCTCCCCGCCCAGGTGCAACATCGCCCAGGCCGCCGAGACGTCGGTCACGACCAACCCGCCGGCCAGCTCGCCGGGCCCCAGCACCAGCCATTCATCGGGACCCAGGCAGAGCAGCGCGACACCCGCCGCTTCGGCCCCTTGGCCGACTTTGCCGGGCAGCGCCAGGCCCAGGGATTTCTCGACGGCCGTGAGAAAGGCCGGATCAGCGGCATCGCCCCGCAGCACCAACTTCGATACCGGCTCGCCTTCGCGCAGCTCGACCGCTGCTTCGTCCGTCGGCGGCACGCTGAGACCGGCAAAGGGTGAACCTTCAGCCATCGAGGCGTTCTCCATCGGGGTCGTAGAAGTGGTTGTCGCGAACACGCACCTTGAAACTGACGCCGGCCGTGGGGGCACTGACGTAAAGTTCCTCGCCGTGGCGGTCGTGACCGCCTGCCACCAGAGCCAGGGCGATGGGGTGGCCGAAGGTGGGGCTGAAGGCGTGGCTGGTGACGTAGCCCAGGATGGGCTGGGGGCCGATGCCGGGGCCGCCGACGATCTGGCTGCCCGGCGGGAACTGGGCCACCCCAGCGACCGCTTCGAGACCCACGAGCTGCTTGCGCCCGGCCGCCACCAACGCCGGCAGGCTGAGCGAGCGCTGGCCCACGCAGGCCTTCTTGCTGCTCACCATGCGAGCCATGCCGATGTCGCCGGGCGTGGTCTGGCCGGCCAGTTCGGGACCCGCCACGTGGCCCTTCTCGATGCGCATGACGCCCATGCTCTCGGTGCCGTAGGCGATCAGTCCGGCCTCGGCGCCGGCCGCCATCAGGCCCCGCCACAGCGCCAGGCCCTGGTCGGCGGCGACGTTGATCTCGAAAGTCAGCTCGCCGGTGAAACTCATGCGGAAAAGCCGGGCCGGAATATCCAGCACCGTACCCTCGCGAAAACTCATGTAGGGAAAGGCTTCCCGACCGACGTCGACGTCCGTGAGCGGTGCCAGGATATCCCGGGCGCCGGGGCCGGTCAGCGCCGCGGCGAACCATTGCTCGGTGACCGGCGCAAGGTAGACCCTGAGCTCGGGCCAGCGCACCTGCAGCAGGAATTCCATCCAGCGCAGCACGGCCTCGGCATTGGCCGTGGTCGTGGTCATATGGTAGTGCGAATCACCCAGCCGGCTGGTGACGCCGTCGTCGAAAACCCGGCCGTCGTCGCGCAGCATCAGGCCGTAGCGCGAGCGGCCCACGGCCAGGGTCTTCCAGCCGTTGGTGTAGATGCGGTTCAGGAACTCGCAGGCGTCGGGGCCCTGGATGTCGATCTTGCCCAAGGTCGTGACATCGACAAGGCCGGCGCCGGCGCGGACGCTTCCGACCTCGCGCTTGACCGCGTCGAGAATGCTTTCGCCCCCGCCCTCGCCCTTGTGGCGATAGCACTGCGGCCGCTGCCAGCCCGCCTCGACGATCACCGCGCCGTGCTCGATGTGCCACTCATGAGCCGCCGTCCGGCGTGGCGGATAACCCAGCTCGCCCACCCCCCGGCCGACGATGGCGCCGATGGTGGTGGGCAGATAGGGCGGCCGGAAGGTGGTGGTGCCATGGCCGCCGGGCTCCGTGCCGAGCACCATGGCCAGCGCCGCCAGGCCCGGCAGGTTCGAGGTGCGGCCCTGGTCCAGGCCCATGCCCAACGTGGTGTAGCGCTTGAGGTGCTCGACCGAGACATAGTTCTCGCGCGCCGCCAGTTCGATGTCGGCCACCGTCACGTCCATCTGGATGTCGACGAACTGGCGGCCGCGTTGCCCGGCCACCAGGGGCGGCTCGAGGGCGGCGTTCCAATCCGCCTGGGCCGCGGCCGCGGCCGTTTTTTGTTCGGGATTGTCGCCGACCGAGCCGTCCCCGAACCCGGCATCACAGGCCGCCGCTGCCCCGGCCCGAGCGCCCTCGTCGAGACACCCCACCAGGTCGAAACGGCCGTTGCAGGCACCCACCGAGCGGTTGGCCTCGATAGCGCCGTCGGGCACGAAGGCACCGTCCCGGAAGCTCAGCCTGCCGCCGCACTGGCTGTGCAGGTGCACCGCCGGCGTCCAGCCACCGGACATGGCCAGCAGATCGCAATCGATATCGCCGACCGAGCGGACGCGGATGCCCGAAAGCCCCCCTCGCCCGCGCGTCGCCGTGACCACCTGGCCCACATGGTGGGCGATGCCGAGATCGCCGAGCCGCCCGGCGAGCTCCCTATCCACGCTCTCGCGCCGATCGACCAGGGCCGCCACCTCGGCCCCGGCGGCGGCCAGCGCGAAGGCCGTGTCGTAGGCGCCGTCGTTGTTGGTGAAAACCACGGCGCGGCGGCCCGAGACCACGCCATAGCGCTCCAGGTAGGTTCGCACGGCGCCGGCCAGCATGATGCCGGGCCGGTCGTTGTCGGGGAAGGTGAGCGGCCTCTCGTAGGCGCCGGTGGCCAGCACCACTTGGGCCGCGCCGAGGTGCCAGAGCCTGAGCCGCGGTGCGCCCTCGCCGCGGCAGCGCTCCGCCGCCAGCAGGAAATTGTTGTGGTAATAGCCCACCACGGTGGTGCGCCCGAGCAGGCTGAGGTTGGCCTCGCCTTCAAGATCCGCGGCAATCGCGCCATCGTCGATCAGCAGCACCCGGGCACCGGCCCGGGCGGCGGCCCGGGCGGCGGCCCGGCCGCTGGGGCCGGCGCCCACGACGGCCACGTCGGTGTGGGCATGGCGGTGCTCATAGCGCTCGGGATCGGGTGCCTCGGGCACCCTGCCGAAGCCGGCGGCCTGGCGGATGAAGGGCTCGACCAAGTGCCAGGCGCGCTGGCCGATAAAGGTCTTGTAATAAAACCCGGCCGGCATGAAGGGTTTGAGCAGGCCGATCATGGCGCCGGCGTCGAAGCCCAGAGAGGGCCAGCAGTGCTGGCTTTGGGCCACCAGACCGGCCTCGAGTTCGACCCGCGTGGCCTGCGTGTTGGGCTCGGCCAGCTGCCCGCGGCCCAGGCGCACCAGGGCGTTGGGCTCCTCGGCCCCGGCCGCCATGATGCCGCGCGGCCGGTGGTACTTGAAACTGCGCCCGACCAGCCGCACACCGGCGCCGAGCAGCGCCGAGGCCAAAGTATCGCCGGCAAAACCCGTGTAGGACCGGCCGTCGAAACTGAAACGCAGCGGTTGGCCGCGGTCGACGGTGCCAAGTTCGGCATGGCGCCAGGGGCCGCTCATGAGGCCGCCTCGGCGTCCAGGTCGAGGATTCGGTTGCTGGCGGTATCGCGGCCGACGACGATCCAGCGGCGGCAGCCGTGGGCGTGGTACCAGCGTTCGCGATGCGCCCCCTTGGGGTTGTCGCGAAGATAGAGGAAAGCGGTCCACTCGGCGTCCGACATGGACGCGGGGGCCTGGGGGTCGGAAGGCTCTGCCACCGTGGCGTCGCCGCCATACACGAACTCGGTCTCGTCGCGGGGGCCGCAGTGGGGGCAAGGGATGCGCAGCATGGCCGGTTCCTAGTGGGCGTTCGGCGTGTTGCCGGCGCCGCGCTCGCTGTAGATCTGGCCCTGCGAGAAGCGCTCCAAGCTGAAGGCCGCGTTCAATTCGTGCGGTGCGTCGTTGGCCATGGTGTGGGCGAACACCCAGCCCGCGCCCGGCGTCGCCTTGAAACCGCCGTAGCACCAGCCGCCGTTGAGGTAGAGGCCTTCTATGGGCGTTTTCGAGATGATCGGGCTGCCATCCATGGACATATCCATGATGCCGCCCCAGGTGCGCATCAGGCGCAGCCGGCTAATCACCGGGAATTGCGCCAGGGCGCCGGCCAGCACGTGCTCGATGGTGGGCAGGCTGCCGCGCTGGGTGTAGGAATTGTAGCCGTCCAGGGCGCCGCCGATCAGCACCTCGCCGCGATCGGTCTGGCTGACGTAGGTGTGATAGGCGCCGGACGAGACCTCGGTGTCGAGGAAGGGCTTGACCGGTTCGCTGACCATGGCCTGCAGCAGGTGGCTCTCGATGGGTAGCCTGAGGCCGGCCAGGGCGGCGACCCGGCTGGAGTGGCCGGCGACGCAGATGCCGACCTTGGCCGCCTTGATGGCGCCGCGGCTGGTCTCGACACCGGTGACGCGCCCGCCATCACGGCTGATCCCGGTGACCTCGCAGTTCTGGATGATGTCGACGCCCAGGCGATCCGCGGCCCGGGCAAAACCCCAGGCCACGGCGTCGTGACGGGCCACGCCGCCGCGCGGCTGCATGAGGCCGCCGAGGATGGGAAAGCGGGCTGTGGCCGAGACATCCAGCGCTGGCACGCGCTTTTTGAGCTCGGCCCGATCCAGCGCGATGGCGTCGATGCCGTTGCAGCGCATGGCGTTGTAGCGCCGCGCCCAGCTCTCCCATTCGCCCTGGTTATGGAAGATGTTGATGACGCCGCGCTGGCTGAACATGAGATTGTAGTTGAGCTCGCGCGCCAGCCCCTCCCAGAGCTTCAGCGAATGTTCGTAGAAGCGGGCGTTTTCATCCAGCCAGTAGGTCGAGCGCACGATGGTGGTGTTGCGCCCGGTGTTGCCGCCGCCCAGCCAGCCCTTCTCCAGCACGGCGACGTTCCTGATGCCGTGGTTCTTGGCCAGGTAGTAGGCCGTGGCCAGGCCGTGGCCGCCACCTCCAATGATGACGGCGTCGTAGGCCGGCGCAGGCTCGGGGCTGCGCCAGGCCGGCGGCCAGATCGAGGCACCGGTGACGGCGTTGCGAACCAGACTGAACAGCGAATAACGCATACCTCGGCGACCCCCGGCGGCCGTCAGATGATCTGGCCCAGGAATTCCTGGGTCCCCGAGAAAGACGGCAAAAAACCAGTGCGCTGAGTGTTCCGGTCCCGGGGCCGAGAGTCAAGAAAGGGCGGCCACCAGGCCGAAAGTGCTTCAGGCCACCGTCCAATAGGGCTCACGCAGCAGGCGCTTGAGCACTTTGCCAAGGGCGTTGCGCGGGAATTCGTCACGGAATTCGACGCCGATCAGGCGCTGATGCTTGGCCAGGCGCTGGTTGGACCAGTCCCGGATTTCGGCGCCGTCCGGCGTTGAGCCATCACGCGGGATCACCAGCGCCAGCGCGCTTTCGCCCCACTTCTCGTGCGGCACCCCGATGACCGTGACGTCGAGCACCTCGGGATGTTGGCCGACGATGCTTTCGATGTCGGCGGGAAAGACGTTGAAGCCGCCCGAGATGATCATGTCCTTCTTGCGATCGAGAATGTAGAGGAATCCATCCTCGTCAAGCTTGCCGATGTCGCCCGAACGCAAATAGGTGCGGCCGGCCGCATCGCGCCAGATGCTGGCCTCGGTCTCTTCCGGCCGGCCATGGTATTCGCTCATCAGGCCGGCACCGGTGCTGGCGATCTCGCCGGCCTCGCCGGGCGGCAGCTCGAGGCCATCATCGTCGATGATGCGGATGTCGAAGCCCAGCACCGGCGTCCCCACCGAGTCCGGCTTGAGGGCGTGCTGATGGGGCTTGATCATGGTGGCGCAGCCCTCGCTGAAGCCGTAGAGCTCGGTGAGGTTGGGGGTCAGCCGCTGCAGCACCTCGGCCTTGGTGTCGGGCCTCAGCGGCGAGCCCGCCACCAGCACGGACTCGAGGCCGGAAAAATCGTGATCGTCAAGGCCGGGCTCGGCCAGGGTGACGATGAACTGGGTCGGCACCATGAAGGTGTGGCTGATGCCTTCGCGGGCCAAGGTTTCGAGGAACAGGCCGGGGCTGAACTCGGGCAACACCACCAGCGTGGCGCCGGCGAACAGTGCCGGCAGCACCATCAGCCAGGTGCCGTTGGAATAGAGCGCCGTCGTCGTCAGCACCCGGGCCTGGCTGTGGAAGCCGAGTTCGACGGCATTCGAGTAGGCGAAGTGATGGCGCGCCCGGTGGCTCTGCACGATGCCCTTGGGCAGGCCGGTGGTGCCGGACGAATAGATGATGTTGAAGGGATCGCTAAGGCTATGAGAGACCGCCGGCATGTCGCTGCCGGCCCCGGCCAGGAATTCTTCGTAGCCCTGCCAGCCCGGGCCGGAAAATCCAACAGCGACGAAACCATCGGGCCGGATCTGGTCCAGGCCGCCCCGGATTTCCTCCACCATGGCGCTGTATTCGGCCGAACAAAAAAGCGCCGAGGCGCCGCAGTCGTCAATCAGCGTGGCCACCTGTTCGGCCGTCAAAAGGCCGCTCAGCGGCACCACGCAGGCGCCGGCCCGGACGATGCCGAACATGACCTCGAGGATCTCGACCGAGTTGGCCATCAGCACCACGATTTTGTCACCGCGGCCCATACCGGCGGCGATCAGGGCGTTGGCCAGACGCGACATGTTGGCATCGAAATCGCCCCAGGTGCGCCGCACCGGGCCGCAGACCACCGCCTCCTTGTGCGGGTAGTAGCGGGCGTGGGTGTGCCAGAGCTCGGGCAAGTAGACCTGGGCGTCGTCGATGGGCATGGCGCTCTCAGTCTTTGCGGTTGGCATCGCGGATGCTGCGCCGGCCGGCGTTCATCTCGGCCATCAGCTCGATGGTCTCCGGATCCACCATGACGTCGCAGAAAAGCGTGCGCTCGTCGGCCAGGCCCTCGGCCAGCGGCCGGCTCAACGAGCCCCGCACCAGGCGCTTGATGTTGGCCAGCGCCCGGGGCGGCTTGGCCGCCAGTTCATGCGCCAGTTCCAGCGCCCGGGCCGCCACGTCGCCGTCCACACATTCCGCCACCAGGCCATAGTGCGCCGCCTCGACCGGGCTCAGCGTGCGGCCCTGCAACATGAGTTCGAGCGCCCGGGCCTCGCCGATCAGCCGCGCCAAGCGCTGGGTGCCACCGGCGCCGGGCAACAGGCCGATGTTGATCTCGGGCAACCCGAGCCAGTAGGGCCCGGCGGCGGCGAGACGAATGTCGCAGGCCAGCGCCAACTCGAAGCCGCCGCCCATGGTGGTGCCGTTGAGGGCGGCGACGAATGCCACGGGCATGGATTCCATGCGCCTGAGGCAAACGTGGTAGGGCGATTCGGGGACGCTGCGCGAGGTATCGAAGGTCAGCTCCCGGGCCGCCATGGCGCGCGCCGTTTTTTCCAGCACGCCGACGTCGTAGTGGCGCACGAAAACGCCGTCGAGGCCGCCCGTCAGGACAACGGCCCGGATGCCGGCGTCGCTCTCGACGCGGTCAAGCAGCGCCGCCAGTTCGACCTCGGTGTCGGCATCCATATATCCCTCGGGCGGGTTCGAGATGCGGGCGATCAGCACCGCACCTTGCTGTTCCGTGGAGATCTGCGTCATGGCGGTTTTCGTCCTAGAGATTGCTGTAAACAGCGCTTTCGAAATCGAGGTATAGCCCATACGACTTGGCGTCGACGAAAGGCAAAATCTGGGTCATGTAGGCGCCGCCGATGCCCCGGGCCGGGTCGATCCAATAGTAGCAGTTGGCCAGGCCGGCCCACGACAGGCTGCCGGCCGAGCGGCCCGTGGACGCCTGGTCTTGGTTGATCATGCAAGCCAGGCCCCAGGTCTTCTCGATACCCGGCAGCATGTCCACGTCGTTGGAATAGCCGGGCATGGCCGTGGTCATCGGGCCCACCCGGCAATCCCCCATCTGGTTGCGCGACAAATCCGCCACCGTCTCGGGCTGCAGCACCTGCCGGCCGCCGGCACGGCCCTGGTTGAGGATCATGCGGATGAATTTCAGATAGTCCTCGAGGTTGGAATAGAGCCCGCCGCCGCCCATCTCGAACTCGGGCTCGGCCACCACGGGACGTTCGATCGGCTCGAGCCCGCCCTCGGCGTTGCGGGCGTGGGTGGTGGCCATGCGGGCGCTCATCTCCGGCGTCGGCCGGAAGGCGGTGCTGGTCATGCCCAGCGGTGCGAAGATGCGGTCCTGCATGAATTGGCCGAGCGTTTGGCCGCTCACCGCCTCGACCATCTTGCCCGCCCAGTCGATGCCAATGCCGTAGTTCCAGCGCTCGCCGGGATCAAACAGCAGCGGCAGTTCGATCGCGGCGTTTTGCCGCGAGGCCACCGGCGGAAGATTCATGGCCTCCTGGTAGCGCATGATCTCGGCATTCCAGAAATCATAGCCCAGGCCCGAGGTGTGGCTGAGCAGGTGGCGCAGCGTCACCGGCCGCACAGGCGGCCGGGTTCGTGGCTGGCCGGAATCGTCGAAACCGGTCAGCACCTCGACCCCGTCCAGGTGCGCCACCACCTCGCCGGCCGGCCAGTCGAGAGCGAGCCCGCCTTGCTCGACCAGTTGCAGCGCCGCGACACTGGTGAGGGCCTTGGTCATCGAGGCGATCCAGCCCACCGTATCGGGTGTCATGGCGACGCCGCCGCCCCGTTCGCGCTCGCCGAAGCCGGCCTGGTAGATGGTGCCGTCCGCCGTGGTCACGGCGGCCACGACACCGGGAACGTCGGCCCGGGCAACAGCCTCCGAGAGCAGTGCGTCGAGTTTAGCTTTCAGCGCCATGGTCTCGTCTCCCCGCCCGCGGGAACATGCCCGTGCTGATGAATTCCATCACCTCCTCGCCGTGCTGGTTAAGCACGGTGGTTTTGGCGGTGACGAAGCCGACGTCGGGACGGCTGGTCGAAAGCTTGGTTTGCAGAACCTCCAGGCGCACCGACAGCACGTCGCCGGGGTAGACGGGCTTGAGCCAGCTTAGCCTTTCAAGGCCAGGCGAGCCCAGCGAGCTGCCCCGTTCCTTCAAATCGGCGACCAGCATGGACATGGTCATGGCGCAAGTATGCCAGCCGCTGGCGCAGAGCCCGCCGAAGAGCGAGGCCCCGCCCGCTTCATGATCCAGGTGGAAGGGCTGAGGATCGTATTTTTCGGCGAACTCGATAATTTCCTGCTCGCTTACCTCGTAGGCACCAAAGCTGCGTACCTGCCCAACCTCCATCGTTTCGAAAGCCACATAATTGGCTTTGGCGGTGGTCTGCGCGGCGTTCATCCCGCCTTGATCCCTTGCAGATGGGCCAAAGCCTCGGGGTTGGCCAGCGCCGAGGTATCGCCCGTTGGCTGGTCCAGCAGGACCGCGCGGATCAGCCGGCGCATGATCTTCATGGACCGGGTGCGGGGCAGATCGGCGACCAAGTGGATGTGTCGGGGCCGATAGGCCCGGCCCATGCCGGCGACCACGGCGGCCGACAGGGCCGGGCCCAGATCGTCGCCATCGTGGCCCTGCTTGGGCACGGCAAGGATACAGATGACTTCGCCGGCGCGCTCGTCGGGCAGGCCGATGACGGCGACCTCGGCGACCTTGCCCGTGGCCACCACCAGCGCTTCGATCTCGGCCGGGCCGGTGCGCTTGCCGCCGATCTTGAAGGTATCGTCGGAACGGCCGAGCAAATACCAATAGCCGTCCTCGTCGATGGCGGCGAAATCGCCGTGGCGCCAGGTATCGGGAAAATCCTGCCAATAGGTTTCCAAATAGCGTTCATCGCCGCCCGGGCCCCAGAAGCTCTTGGTCAGGCCGATGGAGGGTTGGGTCATGACCAACTCGCCCACCTCGCCCGGCGCCACCGGTTGCCCGTTGTCGTTAAAAACGGCGGCGCCCGAACCCAGGGAGGGGCCGTTGAAGGCGCAGGGTTTCTGCGCCAATACGGTGGCACCGGTGACGATGGAACAGCCGATCTCGGTGCCCCCCGATATGTTGATGATGGGCAGCCGGCCGCCGCCGACAACCTCGAACAGCCATTGCCAGGCATCGGGCGTGGCCGGCTCGCCCCCCGATATCATGACCTTGAGGGACGAGAGGTCGTGCTGGTCCGCCAACTCCCGCCCCAGGCTCATGGCGGCGCGGGCGGCGGTGGGCGCAATGCCGAAGTGAGTGACCTGGTAGTCCTCGATCAATTGCCAGAAGCGGTCCGGCCGGGGACGGTCGGGCGCCCCCTCGGCGACCAGCAAGCGCCCGCCGGCGTAGCTCGGCGTCACCGCCGTCAGGGCGCCCACCATCCAGCCGAAGTCGCTGAGCCAGAAGAAACAATCCTCAGCCGTGAAATCCAGCATCAAATCGAGATCCAGGGCCACCTTGGTCAGGAAACCCACATGGGTCTGGATGATGCCCTTGGGTTTGCCGGTGGTGCCCGAGGTGAAGGCCAGCGTCAATGGGGCCTCGGCCGGCAATTCCGCCGTCGCCACGGGAGCTCTCTGGCCGGCCACCAGATCGTGCCACCAGTGATCGCGCCCGGCCTTCATCTCGAGCGCCACTTCGCCGGCCATATGGTCGACCACGATGACCGCCTCGACCGAGGGCGCCTCGCCTATTGCCTCGTCGAGCGCCGCCTTCATGGGCGAGGCGAACCCCCGGCGCCAAGTGCCGTCGGCGGTCACCACGACCTTCACGTTGCCTTCATTCAAGCGGGTGGCAATGGGGCTGGGACCGAAACCGGAGAACAGCGGCATGTTGACGGCGCCGATCTTGGCGCAGGCGAAAAAGCCCACGTAGACTTCCGCGATCATGGGCAGATAGAGGCCGACGACATCGCCAGCACCAACGCCCAGCTCAATAAGCGCCGCGGCCAATTGGTTAACCTCGGCATCGAAGTCGGCATAGCTGAGAGTGCGGCTGCGTTCGTCCTCACCCTGCCACTCGATGAATGGCTGGTGCCAAACCAACGTGTCCCGGTGTTTCTCGAGGCAATTGAGGTAAAGATTGGTGGTGCCGCCGACACACCAATCGGCCCAGGCCTTGCCCCGGCTGACATCCAGCACCGTGTGGTAAGGCTGGTAGAAACGGATCTCGAGAAATTTCAACAAGCCATGCCAAAACCAGCCCGGATCGTCCAGCGAGCGGGCGTACAAGTCGTGATAGTCCGCGGCTCCCATCTCACGGATCAGGGCGGTCAGACGGCTGGCCTCGAGCCGCTCCTCGCTGGGCCGCCAGACGATTTCCGATGTTTCAGCCATGGCAACCTCCTACCCCCTCCGCCGGCGCTTGGCAACTTCCGCCAAAATCGCCTGGCCGGGGCGCCGCCGCCGGGGGCAAGCCGCAGCGCCTCGCGGCGGCCGAAGCCATGGCAAGCCGGCTCCCGGACCTGCGGCGAGCCCCAAATCCTGCCGTGATTGATGGAGAGTTGCCCAGGTACTCGGTTGGGACCGCTCTCCTATGTCGGCTTGGGCCCCAACTGCGGGCCATTCGGGCTGGCTGCCGAACTGTCGCGAATAGCCATTGGACTAGGGCCTGTTGACATTTAAGGGATTCCCAAGAGCGTCAAAAAGTGATTCAAACTTCCTTTTGCAAGGAGGTTTTGATGAACACGGGACGTTTCGTCATCAGGGATGAGGTCTGGGAAAAGGTTTCCCCCCAT